>NZ_VPBF01000007.1:0-89701 GCF_013418865.1 Acinetobacter sp. YH12117 | reverse complement strand
CAGATGGTGATGCTTTAACAGTCGTTGAGTTCGTTGTTGATGGAATCGATGAGCCTGTTAAGGCTGGTGAAACAGCTGAGATTCCGGGTGTTGGTACGCTTACGATTTCCCCTGAAGGTGAATTAACATTTACTCCTGAACCTGGTTATGCAGGCAAAGTTCCAGATGTAACGTATACAGTGACAGATGGTCAAACAACTGATGAAGGTACAGTGACATTTACAGATGTTCCTGAAAAATCAGGAGCAACGGCAACTTTAGTTGAATTGGTTGAATTATCTGGCTCATTTGATTCTTCGTTACCAGGTCTTTCAGAGGTTTATAAAGACCAAAATGGTAATTATGATATCTATGATGAGTTCTCTGTAAACTTAGGCCTACAACCTGAGCAGAAAGAGTTATTAGCGCAAGGTAAATTGCAAATTACTGCAAAAGGTCCTAACGGAGAAGTCATTAATGTGAGCGTTGCTCCAGATGGGGTAGTTAGTGGAAAATTGTCAGATCTAGATGGTATAGCACCAGAAGATTTAAAAGTTACTTTAGAGACCACCATCATGAATGAAGATGGTAGTGTCACTACAGATACAAAAGATTATCCAATTACAGTTACACCAGTGGACAACGTAGTTGTAAAAGATTATGCACAAATTATGCAAGATGCTATTGATAAAAAATTAGCAGAGATCGAGACGCAATATGTAAGTAACGGTAATCCACAGCCTACGTATAATGGTGATTTCCATAACAAATATTTGGAAGCATTAAATGCGAAAATGGTTGAGCTAGGCTATACATATGAATGGCAAGTAAGTGAGGAGATTAAAAAGTCTCTTCGTCAACAAGTTTGGGACGAAAATCCAGATTTGTTGTTAAATGCATTTAAAGATCAAATTGTGAATAGTATACAAGGTGATCAGAATGCTCAAAGTTCAGGTAATAATATATCCGATATACATATTGTTGACATTGATGCTTATCTGAAGTTTTATGAGGCAGGATTGTCGAATAAACTTCCAGTAGGTATTAATGGTATACGTGGTACAGCAAGTGATTGGATTATTTTTGACAAACCATTTGATTCAGATCATTTTATTATTAAAAATAAAATGACCAATCCCGGTAACACAAACTTCTTTGATAGTTACGAAGTGATTTATAAAGATCCTGTTACAAGTAAGGAAATTAAATTTATCTTCAATAACGTTCAAGGTGTTGCATTTAGTGATGGTACTGTTATCACAGCGAATGCTGATGGTGTAATTACTTCGTATAAGAACTTTTCTATGACGCTGTCTTCTGTAATATTTGGAGAGGATGTGGATGGAAAACAATTAGGAGGTTTAAAATTTAGCTCAGCATTTATTGATCAGGCTACAGTTGAGATTACAGTAGATGGTACTCAAAAATCTGTAAAACCTGAAATCTATTTGAATGATGAACTGCTGATTGCTAAAGATGGTTGGTATGTTTTGACAGATGAGCAAGCGGCATTATTTAAATCATCTAGTTTCGACTTAACAGTAAAAGTACCATCTGACTTATATAAAGAGGGTGGGAAATTTACGGATTCAGATGCTTTCAAGAAAGCTTTTGAAGATTTCTTAAATAATCCTGAACATCTTGAGCCTCTATTAATAGAGCCAGTGACCAAAGCATCGATGATGCGTATGACATTTGATGATGTTGAGGTGCTTGAAGTAGATGACAGCGCAATATTTAAAGTGCTTAATCATGAATTTAACTTGAATCAACAGCCAAATGCTGAAGTGGATCAGTTTAATTTAGGTAGCGACGATAGCATTGATATCAGTTCACTGTTGTCTGATGATGCAACTGATGCAAACTTAGCTGAATTTGTCACTGTAGAATATGATGAGCAAAGCGAACAAGCTATGATCTCTATTGATCGTGACGGTAAAGCTGAAACTCATCAAAGTCAGCATCTCGTGACATTGTTAAATCAACCAACAGCGTTTGATTTAGAGCAGTTATTGCAAAATAATCAAATTATTTATTAATAATTCGATTAACTAAAAAAGCTCCTTCGGGAGCTTTTTTTAATATTTTTGTGTCCAGTTTTAAATCAGTTAAACTGTAAGCGTCCGCTGAACACACCTTCTGAATTCATCCTATAAGCCTTAATTTAGTCCCCACTTAGAAACAAGTGGGGACTTAAATTTATGACTACAAATAATCAGACATCCATCGCATCTCTTGCGAAAAAACGAAGAACATACAGTGCTGAATTTAAACAGCAGATCGTTCAGGCTTGTAAATCGTAAGCGTCCGCTGAATCCCATGCCTATTTTTTAATTTTGGTCGGATTTCCAGCGATGTGGCAGTAATTCTTCTATTTGGGTCGCTTTATGCGTCGGCAGCTTTTGCAGCACATCACTTAAATAGGCATACGGATCCAAGCCATTCAGCTTTGCTGACTGGATTAAAGTCATGATATTGGCAGCTCGTTGGCCGCTGCGCAGCGAGCCAGCAAACAGCCAGTTCTTGCGCCCTAAGGCCCAAGGTCGCATTTGATTCTCTACCCAATTATTGCAAATCGGTAGATTGCCATCATCCAAATAGCGGCTTAAAGCTGGCCAACGCTTCAGAGTGTAATTGATGGCCTTGGCGGTGGGAGAACTCGATGGCACCGTCAGATGATGTTGGTTGAGCCATTCATATAGTTGTTGCATCACCGGTTGGCTATGCTGTTGTCGGTATTCGCGGCGGTCTTCCGCTGTACCATCCTTCTTTTTCCTGAGTTCTGCTGTAAGCGTCCGCTGAACCCCATGCCTATTTTTTAATTTGAGTTGGATTTCCAGCGATGTGGCGTAATTCTTCTATTTGGGTCGCTTTATGCGTCGGCAGCCTTTTCAGCACATCACTTAAATAGGCATACGGATCCAAGCCATTCAGCTTTGCTGACTGGATTAAAGTCATGATATTCGCCGCTCGCTGGCCGCTGCGCAGCGAACCTGCAAATAACCAGTTCTTACGTCCCAACGCCCAGGGGCGCATCTGGTTTTCCACCCAGTTATTGCAAATCGGTAGATTGCCATCATCCAGATAGCGGCTTAAAGCTGGCCAACGCTTCAGAGTGTAATTGATCGCCTTGGCGGTTGGAGAACTCGATGGCACAGTCAGTTGATGTTGGTTGAGCCATTCATACAGTTGTTGCATCACCGGTTGACTATGCTGTTGTCGGTATTCGCGGCGCTGTTCTGCTGTACCATCTGTCTTTTTCCTGAGTTCTGCTTCTATGGCATACAGTTTCTGAATCAGCACTAATGCCTGTTCAGCGACCTGACTTTTTTTGGTCACATGCAGTTCATGGAATTTACGACGTGCATGGGCCATGCAGCCCACCTCAATGACCTGGCCTGATTTAAAGCGTGCTTTATAACCACTGTAATCATCACAGACTAGATAACCCTGCCAGCCTTTCAAGAACTCTGCAGCATGCTGGCCTGAACGACTATCCTGAAAGTCATAGATCACCGCCTGAACTGGATTGTACTGTGTAGTGGCATAGGCCCAGACATAACCTTTCTTCGGTTTTTTATCATTCTCACCCATCCGCATGATGGTGACCGGCGTTTCATCGGCATGGATCACCCGCTGTTGCAGCACCACCTCTTTTAAGGCATTGGCCAGAGGTTCCAGTTCTACACCGCAGCGACCTATCCAGTCAGATAAAGTTGATCTAGAAAGTTCGATTCCCGCCCGCTGATAGATCAGACGTTGACGGTACAGCGGCAAATGATCGGCATATTTCGATACCAAAACATGGCTGAGCAGTTCAGGTGAAGCAATGCCTTTATCAATCACATAGGCGGGCATCGCTTGCTGAGTCAGGGTGTCACACTGATCACAGACCCATTTGCCACGCACATGCTGTTCCTTATAGAACTGTGCCGGTCTGAAATGCAGTTTTTCACTGACATCTTCGCCGATACGACGGAGTTGGCAGCCACAAGCACATTGGGTTGATGCAGGTTCATGCTCAATACGGATGGTGTGTAGATGATCTGGCAGTGGTCGACGTTTAGGTTTGTTGACTGTGGCTTTCTGTGTCCCTGCATCGGTTTTATCTGCATTTAATCGTTCTAATTCCAGATCAACCGCGGCAATATCTTCTTCAACCGCTTCATCCCACAGGTGGATTTGTTTTGCGGTGAGATGTTCGTTTTTACTGCCGAATTTATGCTGTTTAAACAGCGCCAGTTCATGCTCGTATTTTTGATTGAGAATAGAAAGATGCTGAACTTTAGAATCTAATTGCTGATTGGTGACTTCAAGATGTTGAACTTTGGCATCTAATTGTTGATTTGATACTTCCAGATGTTGAACTTGAGCATCTAATTGTTGTTTATCTTCTGCGAGTTGTTGATGCTGCATCGCCAACTGCCGGGTGAATTCCAGCAGTTGTTCATGGGTCAGTTGGCTTAAATCTGGCAGCGTATTCATGACCGCAGTATGCCTGAGGTCATGAGAAGAATGAAATAGAACGTTTGGAGGATGGCAGAATAGCCGAGCTTGGTTTAGAGCATCGTGACCACCTGCTGTCGTCCAATGCGCTGCCAAGGCAAACCCTGGATTAATGCCTGTAACTGTTCCGGGTTGAGAGCTACGCTTTCACCCTGGTGAACTTTAGCCCAGTGGAATTTTCCCTGTTCCAGCCGCCGGGCACACAGCCAGATGCCCAGTCCATCATGTACCAGCACTTTCATGCGATGGCCACGTTTATTACAGAACAGGTAAGCACAATGCGGTTTAATGTAGCCAAAGGCTCTCACCACCTGAGCCATGACCGTATCCATCCCTGCTCGCATATCCAGAGGTTGGGTAGAAAGCCAGATTTCATCGATACGGATCATGTTGCCAGCACCTTGAGTAATTCTGCCAAGGCAGGTATTTCTGATACTTGCCATTTCAAGCCAATTTCTGCTTTTGAGTGGGGTAAAGTAATTTGAACTTTTAACATGTCAGTAGGAGTAGGATCTAATGGTGCAGAGCAAGATAAGGCAATAAATGCAGGTTTATTCGGTAGTGGTGAGCGATCACTCCCTGGCTTAGCATCAATTAAGCGAATCCATTTGGATACAAGATTTGTATTCAATCCATGTTGCAAAGCGACTGAAGCAATTGAAACGTCCGGTGCTTTACAAGCCTGAACGATCTGCTGTTTAAATTCAGCACTGTATGTTCTTCGTTTTTTCGCAAGAGATGCGATGGATGTCTGGTGATTTGTAGTCATAAATTTTAGTCCCCACTTGTTTTTAAGTGGGGACTAAATTAAGGCTTATAGGATGAATTCATAAGGTGTGTTCAGCGGACGCTTACTTATCAGCAAATGCTGGATCAGGCCCGTTTGTTTACGTCTATACAATTAAAGACCTTATTTGCCTATAACGATGAGCTGGTCGCCGACTATTTAAATATTAATGATATTCATAATTTTAGAAGGGCATTTAAGCGCTGGAGTAATGTGGTTGTATCCTGATTTAGAGGATTTTATAGAGAGCTGGGACAGGTTTCGGCTTTGAGTTGAGGCCTTGATTGATGTCTCGGATTTCCAAGTGAGTTGCAATTTAATTTCCGTTATTTGTAAGCGTCCGCTGAGCCCCACTTTTTCTAACTCATTAATACCGCGATAGTGTCCACTAAATTTTAAGTGGACACCTATTTATGGATTTAAAGATAGTTATAGACAGCACACCAACGCTAAAAAAGCCCCGTCGAACCTTCACTGCTGAATTTAAACATCAACTTATTCAGCAATGCCAGCAGCCAGATACATCGGTGGCTAAGGTCGCAATGCAACATCAGATCAATGCCAATCTGTTGCATAAATGGATTCGTCAGTCCAGATCAATGGTTCCATCATTAACAACCCCATCTTGTCCACAGACCGACTTCCTTCCCGTCATTCTTCACCCGACGCCAGTCAAACAAGAAGCACCTCCGCCACCTGTGCCAGAGAGGAAAGCTACCGCTCATATCAGGATTCCATTACATGATGAACAATGTTCCGTAAGGGATCAGATGATCGAAATCGAATGACCAGTGGAGTCTGCAACTGAATTACTGCTTTTACTTCAGGGCTTGATCAAATGATCCGTATCGATGAAATCTGGTTGTCTACCCAGCCCATGGACATGCGTGCGGGTATGGATACGACCCCATACAGGCAGCTTAGAAAATTCGCCAAAGCAATCAGCGCCTCTTCACCACGTTCACTGCCATGTAGGCAGTTTCTAAAAATCACCCAAATAAAACCGGAGCATCTCCCCGGTTTTATTCTTCATCTATTTATTCTTCTAACAGGCTTCTTAACATCCAGGCAGTTTTTTCATGGACTTCCAATCGTTGGGTCAGTACATCCGCAGTTGGCTGGTCATTGGCTTCTTCCACCACATCAAAAATACTGCGTGCGGTCCGTGCAACTGTTTCATGGGCACGAACCAATAACTCCACCATTTCATTGGCTTTTGGCACACCTTCGACTTCTTCAATCGATGCCAGTTTTACAAATTCTTTATAGGTTCCCGGTGCCGGAAAACCTAGTGCCCGAATCCGCTCGGCAATAACATCCAGCGCATTCCATTGCTCGGTATATTGCGTCATAAACATGGTGTGCAGACTGTTAAACTGCGGCCCGGTCACGTTCCAGTGGAAATTATGAGTCATTAAATACAGGGTATAACTGTCGGCCAGAAGTCGGGAAAGCCCTTCGACAATTTTGGCCCGGTTATCTTCAGAAATACCAATATCAATATGCATCGATGCTTTTTTCATTTTCGCCATGAGTCGCTCCCAAAGCTTGTCGTTATAAGGAATCAGATGATCAACATACATGAATGTAGCACAGTTGCTGCTGCAAAAAGATTGCAGATGGTAGTAATACTGTATAAGCATCATCACCAGAAATCAGAGGAATTTTGAAGATGCTGAGAACGCGCAGATCAGGAGATAGAAAAGTGAATTTGAACAGGGAAGATGAGATAGGATGGATGATCTGCCAGAAATAAATGAAGAATGAGGCCGGCTCATTCTTCATCAGGGATGGAGTACTTAGTTCAGTTTTTCATGCTGGATACTGTCACGATAATAGCGACAGCCTTTATACAGCAGGAATACGCCAATCACACCGGCTACTGCATTGACAATAGAAATTGAGTTGCCAACCATCAGCGTGTTTTCAAAATAGTTATCGGTAATTAAAGCCACAGCCGTAGTGCCAACACCCAAGGCAATCAGGTTAGAGATCAGCAGGAATTTGGCAGAAACCTGAGCACGGAGCTGGTTGGGGGTCAGCATTTGTGTTGCGGCAGCCGAGGCTGGGATCGGGAAGGTCGAGAAGAACATCGCCACAAAAATCAGTGCAAACGATAAGTACAGATTATCTACCTGGGTAAACAGCACACTTGGAATAATCAGCGCTGCACAGCCCAAAGCACCGGCACGAATGGCAGCATCGCTATAGCCACGTTTGGAGAAAAAGTCGATGAGCCAGCCGCAGAACAGCGCGCCCGCCGTATTCGCCACCAGAATAATACAGCCCAAGACATAACCGGTCTGACTGGCATCGAGACCAAAATGACGCATGTAATAGGCCGGTGCCCAGCCTAATAGGGAATACAGCATCATGGTGTAGAAAGAGAAGCCAATAAAATGACAGAAGAAGGTTTTCTTGTGCAATTTAATAAAAGCCACCGAGTTTTTAAATGAGGCTTTAACGACTTCACCATCCTGACCGACTTTTACGCCTTTACGGCTGGGTTCACGTACGGTCAGAATCATCACCAGGGCCAATAAAACACCCGGTAAACCGACAATAAAGAAAGTCAGTTGCCAGGTTTTTAATTCACCAATCAGCGGTAGCACCACAAAATCGACTTCTTTTAATAAGCCAATCACGTAGCCGCCAATCAGGAAGGCCAGACCAGAACCAATAAAGGCACCAATCGCATAAACACCTAAAGCACGGCCAAGTTTTTCTTTCGGGAACAGGTCAGCCACAATCGAGTAGAAGGCAGGTGACAGGGCCGCTTCACCGGCGCCGACACTTAAACGTGCTAAAAACATCTGGATGAAGTTTTTACTTAAACCACAAGCCGCTGTGGCCAGACTCCAGAAGGCAATGCCGATGGAAATAATTTTAATCCGGGATTTTTTATCGGCCAGTGCGGCAATTGGCACACCCATAAAGGCATAGAACAGCGAGAAGGCCAGGCCTTGTAATAAGCTGAACTGGGTATCACTGAGCATTAAATCGGCCTTAATTGGCTCAATCATTAAGGACAGAATCTGGCGGTCTACAAAAGACAGGATATAGGCCACCATACAGATAATCACCACATACCACTGATAGGTACTGCTGCTGTCCTGCGAACTAGGCGTGGCCGGCAGGTCAATGGGATGAGCCGCTTCAAACTGTTTGCTTTTGGGTTGAATATTCCTTTCAACCACATCTATCTCTAGAGTTTTATCATTCATTGTGCAACTTCCTGTGCTGAACGTATAAGATAATATGATACGTTTTAAACCTTGTTATTTTCGTTTTGTATCGTCTATCTTCAATTTATTCCTTTCTGCACAGCGGGTCAATCTGTTCTGAATAAAAAGATACATATTTTTAAGTATAAATAAAAAAAGGAATCATAAAGATTCCTTTTCTTGGTTCAATATAGTTCGGCTTAAGCTTCGCCACGTTCTACCAGTGTCAGAATATCGTAGGTGGCGACCAGTTCATTACGCTGGTTTTTCACTTTAATATCCCACACCACCACGCCGTGTGGCTTCTGGCTTGGGTCGCGTTGCTGTTTCGGGGTTTTCTGTTTGCAGGTCAGCTCGACCTGAATGGTATCGCCAATTTTCACCGGCTCGACAAAGCGCAGGTTGTCCATGCCGTAGTTGGCAATCACCGGGCCAGGCGCAGCATCGACAAACAGGCCGGCTGCGGCAGACACTACAAAGTAGCCATGTGCGACACGCTCTTCAAAAAGCGATTCTGCTGCGGCAATCTTGTCCATATGTGCATAGAAATAATCACCGCTCAAGCAGGCAAAGTTCACCAGATCGGCCTCGGTTACGGTACGGCGTGCGGTCAGCAGACGTTCACCAACGCGTAACTCATCAAACGACTTTTTAAATGGATGAACCCGATCTTCAAACACCTGAGCACCGGCGGTCCAGCTATGCCCAATCTGGGTCATGGCATTCGGTGAACCCTGAATTGCGGTGCGTTGCATATAGTGTTTTACCGCGCGCAGGCCGCCCAGTTCTTCACCACCGCCGGCACGACCCGGACCACCATGCACCAGATGCGGCAATGGTGAACCATGACCGGTACTTTCTTTGGCGCTTTCCTCATCCAGTACATGCACACGGCCATGCCACGGGGCAATCTTGGCAATCAGCTGTTCAATATTCTGCTCGCAATCACGCACCACCGAGGCCACCAGACTGCCTTCACCACGTGCCACCAGACCGGCCAGTTGTGCCAGATGATCATATGCCATCAGCGTTACCACCGGACCAAAGGCTTCAATCTGATGCAGGCTGCGGGCCTGTTCAGGCTGTTCACAGACCAGTACAGTTGGTGGATAGAATGCGCCGAGTTCAGGTTGATCAGCCTGAATGTTAAAGTCCTGACGTAAATGGCTACCAAAGACAATTTGGGCTTCCTGGCTTAACTGTTCCACCTTGGCCGCCACGTCCTGTTTCTGTTTGAGGCTGGCTAGCGCACCCATGGTGACCTGATCCAGCTCCGGATTACCGACCACCACTTTTTGCAGCTTGGCAATCAAACGTTCCTGCACGGTCGCTAAAAGTTCACGTGGCACAAAAGCGCGACGAATCGCGGTACATTTCTGGCCGGCTTTGCTGGTCATTTCACGGAAGACTTCACGCACAAACAGGTCAATTGCCGTGTCGCTGGCCTGTTCCGTCAGAATGGCGCTGTTGACGGAATCGGCTTCCATGCTAAATGGAATCGAGTACTGATTCAGGTGCGGATGTGCACGTAATTTCTGGCCGGTTGCCGCAGAACCCGTGAAAGTCACGGTATCTTGTGGATTCAGCTGCTCAAACAGGTCATAAGTCTGGCCGCAAATCAGCTGCAATGCACCTTCTGGTAAATACCCACTGGCATGAATGGCTTTGACCACCGCATGGGTTAGCTCGGCACCTTCGGTCGCCGGTTTAACAATACACGGTACACCGGCCAACAAGGTTGGCGCGATTTTTTCCAGCATGCCCCAGATCGGGAAGTTAAAGGCATTAATATGCACCGCCACGCCTGCTTTCGGGCTTAAAACGTGTTTGGCACCAAAAGAGCCATGCTTGGACAGCGGAATCCAGCTGTCTTCCACCCAGGCGGTTTCATCACTCAGTTCGCGGCGCACCAGACTGGAGTAGGCAAACAGAGTACCAATACCACCTTCGACATCAATCCAAGCATCTTTACGGGTACAGCCGGTGGCTTTGGCCAGTTCATAAAAATCTTCTTTACGTTCCAGCAGATATTGAGCCACCTGTTTTAGTGCATTGGCACGTTGATGAAAAGTCCAGGAAGCAATGGCCGCGCCATGCTGTTTGGCATAGTCGACCACCGCACGGGTATCGAGGCCAAAGCTGCTGACCTGATAAATGGTTTCACCGGTAATGGCATGCTGTACTGGACGGAAATCTTGACTCGCAACAAATTCCTGACCGCATACCAGTGAGCTTAAGGTCTTTAGTGCCGGGCGAACGCTTGAATAATCAATCGCTTGCGATTCCGTCTGCGCTGTCTGGGTGTCTAACTCAAGCATGATATAACTCCTTTTATGATACGTTTTGAGTAATATTTTATTTTTGATGTTTCATAATTTCTGACTTTAACGCGCTTTTGTCAATCATATTTCTGCTCAAATTTTGCAATAAAAAATTTTTTAAAAAACAAAAATATTAAAAAACAATAAATTGAGTTAATTTTGTGAATTATTTTATTTGATACTTAAAAATTAATATTGATTTTTAAAATGTATCGTTTTAATTTTAATACCAGAACACTTGGGATAAGTGAGGATAAAATGACAAATCAACTTCACAGCTTTGAGCAGGCAATTGAAAAGGACATTTCAATTGAACCTAAAAACTGGATGCCAGAGGCTTACCGTAAAACCCTGATTCGCCAGATTGGCCAGCATGCACATTCCGAAGTGGTCGGCATGTTGCCAGAAGGCAACTGGATTACCCGTGCACCTAGCTTAAAACGTAAGGCCGTACTGCTGGCCAAAGTACAGGATGAAGCCGGTCATGCGCTGTATCTGTACAGCGCGGCAGAAACCCTCGGTGCCGACCGTGATGACATGATGGACAAGCTGATTGCCGGTCGCATGAAATATTCATCCATCTTTAACTATCCAACCCTGAGCTGGGCCGATGTAGCCGCGATTGGCTGGCTGGTCGATGGCGCAGCGATTGTGAATCAGGTCGCGCTTTGCCGTACCTCTTATGGTCCGTATGCCCGTGCCATGGTGCGCATCTGTAAAGAAGAAAGTTTCCATCAGCGTCAGGGCTTTGAAGCCATGATGCAACTGGCCAACGGTACGTCAGAACAAAAACAGATGGCGCAAGATGCGGTTAACCGTTTCTGGTGGCCGGCGCTAATGATGTTTGGTCCAAGCGATGACAACTCGCCGAACAGCGCGCAAAGCATGGCCTGGAAAATCAAACGTTTCAGTAATGATGAACTGCGTCAGAAGTTTGTCGATAACACCGTACCGCAAGTGTTGCAGCTTGGCCTGAGCGTGCCAGATCCGGATTTACGTTTTAATCAAGAGACTGGTCACTACGAGTTTGGTGAAATTAACTGGACCGAATTCTTTGATGTGATTGCCGGCAAAGGCCCATGTAACCACGAACGCATTGAAGCACGTCGTAAAGCCTGGGAAGGCGGCAAATGGGTGCGTGATACCGCAGCCGTTTATGCCCAGAAACAACAGACCCAGCAACAACAACAGAAAGTTGCTTAAACAGCTCACATACGGAAATGAAGAAGGAATACGCTCATGGACAATAAAAATCACTGGTCTTTATATGAAGTGTTTGTACGCAGCAAACAGGGTTTAAGCCATCGTCATGTTGGCAGCCTGCGTGCATCTGATGATGAAGTGGCACTGCAAAATGCACGTGATGTTTATACCCGCCGCAATGAAGGGGTGAGCATCTGGGTGGTGAAATCGGAACTGATTACTTCATCTCAACCAGATGAAAAACCGGAATTTTTTGATCCTTCACTGGACAAAGTCTATCGTCACCCGACGTTTTACAATATTCCAGATGGCATTGAGCACATGTAAGGAGCAGTACAATGAATCAAACTGTATTAGCACAATTTCTCCTGCATGTGGGCGATAGCCAGCTGATTTTATCGCACCGTCTGGCCGAGTGGTGTGGCCATGCGCCGGAACTGGAGCTGGACATTGCACTGGCCAATATCGGTCTGGACCTGCTCGGTCAAGCACGTACCGCTTTAAGTCTGGCTGGTGAGATCGAAGGTTTGGGCCGTGATGAAGACAAACTGGCTTATTTCCGCACCGAACGTGAATACCGCAACTTGTTGTTATGCGAACAACCGAATGGTGACTTTGCCCAGACCATGGTACGCCAATGGTTGATGGACCTGTATCACCTGGAGCTGTTTAGCGCTTTAAGCCAGAGCCAGCAGGCCGATGTCGCCGCTTTTGCGGTGAAATCCTTAAAAGAAGTCAAATATCATCTGCGTTTTTCTACCACCTGGATGGAGCGCTTAAGTCTGGGCACCGCCGAAGCGCATGAGAAAACCCAGCAGGGTTTGAACCAGTTATGGCGCTTTAGCGCAGAGCTGTTTGAACAGACCGCAGATGAGCAGCAGCTGGTCGTACAGGGCATTTTGCCAGACTTCGCACCTTTAAAAGCAGCATGGACGGCACAGGTGCAGACCGAACTGCAACGTTTTGGCCTGAGCCTGCCAGATACCGGGGCGTATCGTAGTGGCGCCAAACAGGGTCTGCATACCGAACACCTGGGTTTTATTCTGGCCGAACTGCAATATATGCAACGTTCTTATCCAAATATGGCCTGGTAATTCAGCTTAATCACAGGGAGTGAGTCGCATGAATTTAATTAGACATTGTCTAGATGAATGCTGGGATGCGCTGGCGCAGGTGTCTGATCCGGAAATTCCAGTGCTGTCGGTGCTGGATCTGGGCATGATTCGCGGCGTTGAACTCAACGCGCAAGATGAAATTGTGGTGCGGCTGACCCCGACCTATAGCGGCTGTCCGGCCACCGATCTGCTTAAAGATGAAATCACCGCGGCGTTCCAAAGTAAAGGTCTAACCCCGGTTCAGGTGGTGGTGGATTTATCGGAAGCCTGGACCACCGACTGGATGAGCGAAAGTGGCAAGCAGAAGTTGCAGCAGTACGGCATTGCGCCACCACAAGGCCAGTCACATCAATGTGGCACGCATGTGGCGCTCAGTGATGGCATTCGCTGTCCACACTGTCATAGCCAGCAGACCAAATTATTAAGCGAATTCAGTTCCACAGCCTGCAAAGCCTTATACAAGTGTCAGGACTGTCTTGAACCGTTTGACTATTTCAAATGTATATAAGCATGGCAAGCATCGTCGGCATGCAAGAGGGATTTTCACATGAGCCAATTTATACCTTTAATCATTAAATCAATTCAGCCACAAACCGAACAGGCCATCTGTATTGCCTTTGATCTGGCACCTGAACAGGCCGATTTATTCCAGTATCAGCCAGGGCAACATCTTACCATCCGTCATTTGACCGAGCAGGGTGAAATCCGTCGTTGTTATTCAATTTGCAGTGATCGTGCTGAAGACATGAGCATTGCCATCAAGAAAATTGATCAGGGCCAGTTTTCGACCTGGGCTAATGAACATCTTAAAGCCGGTGATGTATTGGAAGTGATGCCACCACAAGGCGTATTTTTTCAAAAAGCAGCCAAAACTGGCGGCCAGAATTATCTTGGCTTTGCTGCTGGTAGCGGCATTACCCCAATTTTGTCGATTGTGAAATCGGTGCTGAACCATCAGCCGGGTGCGCATTTTACCTTGGTTTATGGTAACCGTTCCTGGAAACAGACCATGTTCTCGGAACAGATCATGGATTTAAAAGACCGTTATAAAGAGCGTCTGCAACTGGTCAATGTTTTCTCGCGTGAACTGAATGACAGCCAGTTACTCAATGGCCGGATTGATGCGGAAAAACTGCAACAGCTGTTTCAGGCCGGTTTAATTCATTCCCAGTTCGATCACTGCTTTGCCTGTGGCCCGGAAGAGATGATGAATGCAGTGGAAACAGTGTTACCAGAACTGGGCATCGAGCGCAGCAAAATTCACACCGAGCGTTTTAATACCGGCACTGCACCGAAAGCCAGCGCGGCACAAATTGAAAGCCGTAGCGAAGAGAAGGTTAATATTATTCTCGATGGCCGTGAGCTGATTGTCGACGTTTCCAAACAGGATGACAGCATTCTCGATGCCGCCTTGCGTGCCGGTGCTGACTTGCCTTATGCCTGTAAAGGCGGGGTCTGTGCGACCTGTAAATGCAAGGTGCTGGAAGGTGAGGTCGAAATGGCCATTAACTACAGCCTGGAAGAAGATGAAGTGGCCAAAGGCTATGTGCTGAGCTGTCAGGCACGTCCGACCAGTGCCAATGTGCGCTTGAGTTTTGACGAATAAGTTGCGGACAGGGAGTGACAAGCCATGGATTATTTAAAAAGCAGTCTGGCTGCGCCGGGTGTGGTGTTAATTGAACTGAATCGCCCGGAAAAGCGCAATGCCCTGAATAATGCCACCTTAAAAGAACTGGCTGATCATCTGCAGCAGCTGGATGCAGATTCCAGTGTAAAAGCCGTGGTGATTACCGGCAATCCGCAGTGTTTTGCTGCCGGGGCAGATTTAAATGAACTAGCGCAACTGGATGTGGTGAGCATCCAGCAGGATCAGCGTCCATTGTTGTGGAAAGGTATTGATGAATTTTCCAAGCCACTGATTATGGCGGTCAATGGTTATGCGCTGGGGGCAGGTTTTGAACTGGCCCTGCATGGCGACATGATCATCACCGGTGAAAATGCCCAGTTTGCACTCCCTGAAATTGGTTTGGGCATGTTGCCAGGCGCCGGGGGTACCCAGCGTTTGGCGCGTCTGGTCGGACAGCAACTGGCGATGCGCTGGGCCATGACCGGGGAGATGGTCTCCGCCAATACCGCCTTGCAACACGGTATTAGTAGTCAGGTCTGTCCAAGCGGCCTTACGGTGCAATATGCGCTGGAACTGGCAACAAAAATTGCAGCGCAGGCACCACTGGCCATCCGTGCCATCAAACAGTCCTTAAAGTCGATTCATGAAGTGACCTTGAGCCAGGGCCTCAAATTAGAACGTCAACATTTTGTCTGGCTGGCCGCGACCCAAGACCGTCAGGAAGGCATTCAGGCATTTTTAGAAAAAAGAAAACCGGAATTTAGAGGTGTGTAATGGATTACCAAACAATTATTGTCGAAGAAAAAAATGCAGTGGGCTATTTGACCTTTAACCGTCCGAAGCAGCTCAACAGTTTTAATGAAACCATGCATCAGGAAGTGTCCAAGGTTATGAAGGCCTGGGCCAAAGACAGCAAGATTCGCGCGGTGGTCATTTCTGCCGAAGGTCGTGGTTTCTGTGCCGGACAGGATTTGAATGACCGCGTGGTCGATCCGAATGCCGATGCACCAGATTTAGGCCTGTCAATTGAAAAATATTACAACCCTTTAATCAAGCTGATTACCGATATGCCCAAACCGGTGCTGTGCGCAGTCAATGGGGTTGCGGCCGGTGCTGGTGCCAATATTGCTTTGGCCTGTGACATTGTACTGGCGGCAAAATCGGCGTCTTTTATTCAGGCTTTCTGCCGTTTAGGTCTGGTTCCGGATTCTGGCGGCACCTGGTTCCTGCCGCGTCTGGTTGGCCGTGCCCAAGCCATGGGGCTGGCCATGCTGGGTGATAAAGTCAGCGCAGAACAGGCGCTGCAACTGGGCATGATCTGGCAGGTGGTAGAAGATGATCAGCTGAAAGCCGAAGCCGAGAAAATGGCCGAGCATTTAGCCAAACAGCCGACCTATGGCCTGTCCTTAATTAAAAAAGCCATTCATGCCGCAGCCGATAATAATCTGGATGAGCAGCTCATTCTGGAACGTGACCTACAGCGTCTGGCCGGCCGTTCAAATGATTATAAAGAAGGCGTCCAAGCCTTTATGCAAAAACGCACACCGCAATATACAGGATGCTAATCATGAAACAACTTTGTTTACAGCAGGCCCGTGTCGCGGTGATTGGCGCCGGCACCATGGGCATTGGTATTGCCCAATTGGCGGCGATGCATGGCCATCCAACCCAGCTGTTTGATGTGGATGTGCAAAAATCTGAGGCTGCTTTGGCACAATTGAAAACACAGCTGGAAAAACGTGTTACGGCCGGGAAAATGACAGCGCAGCTGTTACAGCAAACGCTGGCCAATTTAACGATTGCCAGCGATCTTCAGGCACTGGCGAATGCACAACTGGTGGTCGAAGCCATTGTGGAAAAGAAAGAAGTCAAACAAGCGCTGTTTCAGCAACTGGCAGCACTGTGTCCGGTAGAAACTATTTTTGCCTCTAACACCTCATCCATTTCCATTACCGCCATTGCCGCGGCAATTCCACAGCCTGAGCGTGTGGTCGGACTGCACTTTTTTAATCCGGCACCGGTAATGAAACTGGTAGAAATTATTCGTGGCCTGAAAACCTCAGCCCAGATTGCACAGGCATTGTTCAGCCTGATGCAAAGTTGGAACAAAGTGCCAGTGACGGCCAAATCAACTCCGGGTTTCATTGTCAACCGGGTAGCGCGCCCTTATTATGCCGAAGCTTTTCGTGCCTTACAGGAAAATGTCACCACGCCTGAACAATTGGATTTTATCATGAGTGAATGTGGCCGCTTTGCCATGGGGCCATGTGAACTGACCGACTTAATCGGGCAGGATGTCAATTTTTCCGTGACCCAAAGCGTGTATCAGGAATTCTTTTATGAGCCGCGCTATCGTCCGTCTTTAATCCAGAAAGAACTGGTGGATGCCGGCTGTTTCGGCCGTAAAAGCGGGCAGGGTTTTTATGATTATCGTCAGGCTGAACGTTCACCGGCCTATCGTTTGCCGGCCATGCCGAGCGTTGCACCGGGTGAACTTGAGATTGAGGTCAATGGGAGCTGGTCACATTCTAGCGGCTTGATCTCGCGGATTCAGGCTGCCTCACAGCTGAAAGTGCAGCGTCAGCCACAGGCAGATGAAGAAATTGTACTGGGTGATGTACGCCTGCGTTTAAGCCGCGGTGAATCGGTCGAGCTGGACTATAGCAAGGACAAAGTGGTGCTGATGGACTGGCATGCTGACTGGAATGTGGCACAGGCGTTACCAATCGTGGCATCACCGGCCTGTAACGCAGCCGATATCGCCAAAGTCGAGCAGTTTTTTGCCGCGATTGATCTGATACCAATCTGGACTAAAGATCATGCAGGTCTGTATGTGCTGCGTACCATTTCCATGCTGGTGAATGAAGCCAGTGAAGCAGTGCTGCATGCTATAGCAACCGAACAAGATATTGATTCAGCAATGAAATATGGTGTGAATTATCCGCAAGGTCCATTCCAGTGGGCAGAAAAAATTGGATATAACACTATTTTACAAATTTTGAAAAATATGTATCGTATTTATGGTGAAGAACGCTACCGTTGTAGTATATATTTAAGCAAGAAGGCTGCACAGGAACGTACGCAGTCAGAGCAAGAATTAGAATTTCGCCAAGCAGGCTAAGGAAACCACAGGACATGGAACAGGTATTTATTTGCGATGGAATTCGCACCCCAATTGGCCGTTATGCCGGTGCGCTCAGCAGCATCCGTGCAGATGACCTGGCTGCCTTGCCAATACAGTATTTAAAAGCCCAGCATCCTGAACTGCCTTGGCAAGAGCTGGATGAGGTGATTTTAGGCTGTGCCAATCAGGCTGGTGAAGATAACCGTAATGTGGCGCGTATGGCTGCCTTGCTGGCCGGCATGCCGGACAATGTCGCGGGCATCACCCTAAACCGTCTTTGTGCCTCAGGTTTAGATGCGGTTGCCACAGGCGCGCGTATGATCAAGGCCGGTGAAGCGCGGTTTGTACTGGCCGGTGGGGTTGAGTCCATGAGCCGTGCACCTTTTGTCCAGTCCAAACCGGAAACCGCTTTTAGCCGCACCCCGGAAATTTTTGATACCACCATCGGCTGGCGCTTTATTAACCCGAAATTTAAAGCGCAGTTTGGCGTAGACAGCATGCCGGAAACCGCCGAGAACGTTGCAGAAAAATACCAGATACATCGTGCCGATCAGGACCTGTTTGCCTATCGCAGTCAGCAGAAAACTGCAGTGGCCCAGCAAAACGGGATTCTGGCCGAAGAAATTATGCCGGTTGAAATTAAAGACCGTAAGAAAAACAGCATCATCTTCCAGACCGATGAACATCCACGTGCTGACACCACGCTGGAGGCTTTAGGCAGCCTGAAAACCCCGTTTCGTAAAGAAGGCGGTTCAGTCACCGCCGGTAATGCTTCCGGGGTGAATGATGGCGCTGCCTGTGTCATGCTGGCCAATCAGGCTTTTGTGAATCAACATCAGCTAAAACCTTTAGCCAAAGTCGTGGCCTCGGCCAGTGCCGGTGTTGAAGCCAGATATATGGGTATTGGGCCGGTGCCGGCGGTACGTAAAGTGCTGGCCCTGACCGGGCTGACCCTGGATCAGATGGATGTGATTGAGCTGAACGAGGCCTTTGCCGCACAGGCACTGGCGGTGACCCGTGAACTGGGCTTGCAGGATGATGATGCCCGGGTCAATCCAAATGGTGGCGCGATTGCCTTGGGACATCCACTCGGGATGAGTGGGACGCGTCTGGTGATTACCGCCATGAAAGAATTAAAACGTCGTCAAGGGAAATATGCACTGTGCACCATGTGTGTCGGTGTGGGCCAAGGCGTGGCCATGATTATCGAAAATGTGGATGAGGACACATCCAAGTAAAAAATACAGCACTCAATCAGGATGATTGAAAAGGAGTAATAAGATGAATAACAATGCAATGGAAAAAATCGAAACTGTTTCAATCGATGAGTTACGTAGCATCCAGCTGCAACGCATGAAAAAAACGCTGCAGCATGCCTACCAGAACAGCCCGGTGTATCAAAAGAAGTTTGATGAAGCAGGGGTCCATCCTGATGATTTCAACACTTTGGAAGATCTGGCCAAATTCCCGTTTACCACCAAACAAGATTTACGTGACAACTATCCGTTTGGCATGTTTGCCGTGCCACAGGAACAGATTGTGCGTGTGCATGCCTCATCAGGCACCACCGGCCAGCCGACCGTGGTCGGGTATACCCAGCAGGATATTCAGACCTGGTCAGATGTGGTAGCACGTTCCTTACGTGCAGCCGGTTTAAGTGCCAAAGATACCATTCAGGTGTCCTATGGTTATGGTCTGTTTACCGGCGGTTTGGGTGCGCATTATGGCGTAGAGCGTTTGGGTGCCACGGTTATTCCAATGTCGGGTGGCCAAACCGAGCGTCAGGCGCAGCTGATTCATGACTTTAAGCCCACCGCTTTAATGGTTACGCCATCTTACTGCCTGAATATTATTGAAGCGCTGGAAAAGAAATTTGGCACAGCCAAAGACTGTTCTATCCGTACCGGTATTTTTGGTGCCGAGCCGTGGACCAATGAAATGCGCAAGGAAATTGAAGAGCGCTTGGGCATTGATGCACTGGATATTTACGGCCTGTCTGAAGTAATGGGGCCGGGTGTAGCAATGGAATGTCTGGAAAGCAAAGACGGCCCAACCATCTGGGAAGATCATTTCTATCCGGAAATTATTAATCCGGAAACCGGTGAAGTCCTGCCAGATGGTGAACTGGGCGAGCTGGTCTTTACCACCATCACCAAAGAAGGCATGCCAGTGATCCGTTACCGTACCCGTGACCTGACCCGTCTGTTACCTGGCACGGCACGCACCATGCGTCGTATGGACAAAATCGTTGGACGCAGCGATGATATGATGATTATCCGCGGTGTGAACGTGTTCCCGTCACAAATTGAAGAGCAGATTCTGCATATTCCGCAGCTGATTCCGAATTATCAGATTCATATTTGTAAACAGGGACACCTCGACACATTGCATATTCAGGCAGAAATGCGTAAAGATACCAATGATGTTATGGCGCACCAGTTGGCCGGGCAGTTAAAAGCCCAGATTAAAACCATGGTGGGCATTAGCGTGACGGTGGATGTGTTGCCGGAAGGTAGTCTGCCACGCTCAGAAGGTAAGGCGCAGCGGGTATTTGATATCCGAAAGTCTGCATAGGTTCAGTGGGCGATTGACTGCGGTCAATTGCCCTCACAAACAGGGTGTGAATACATCGCAATGAATCCAAAACTAAAACAAAGTATTGATGATTTTATTCAGCATGAAGCCTTAAGTGGCACATCGCTGATTATGACCGTATTTGGTGACTGTATTTTTCATCGCGGTGGGATTATCAGTCTGGCCAGCCTGATCCAGCTGATGGATGTGTTTGGCCTGAATGAACGTTCGGTACGTACCGCCGTATTTCGTCTGGTACAAAACGGCTGGTTGGTATCGGAAAAAATTGGCCGCACCAGTTATTACCGTATTACCGAAAACAGCCGTCAGCGTTTTATTATGGCGGACCAGAAAATTTACAGCTTCCAGCACAAGGAATGGGATCAGAAATGGGATCTGGTACTGCTCAGTTCGGTCGAGCTGGAAAATAAAGCCATTTTAAAGAAAGAACTGGAATGGCTCGGTTTTGCCAATATTGCCACCAACGTGATGGCTTATCCGGGTTGTGATCATCTGAAACTGCAAAATCTGCTACTGAATCTGCAAATGACCGATCAGGTGGTGATCTTTAAAGCCGAAACCTTGCAGTTATGGCAGGAGTCGTATCCAACCATCAAACGCATGGTGGCAACCAACTGGCCGGTGCCTGAACTGCATCAGCGTTATGAAAAATTCATGGGTGATTTCCGTGAATTTCTGAATCTGGTTGATGCCGAAGATGAACTGGACCCGGTACAGGCCTTCCAGATCCGGATTTTGCTGATTCATCAGTATCGCCGGATTTTGCTGAAAGATCCGAACCTGCCGTTTGAGCTGCTGCCATCGGACTGGTTATCGCTGAATGCACGCAACTTAAGTAGCAACCTGTATCAGCGTGTGGTCAGTGCCGGAGAAGAATTCTTTATGGAACTGGCGCGCACGTCGGAAGGTTCAATGCCACCGGCGCATCCGCAATTCTTCAAGCGTTTTGGCGGTATTAAAATAGAAGAACCCAGCTCATTGGCTTGAGCTTATTCATAGAGCTTCCTTGCCTCGTGGTGGGGAAGCATCTACTCCGCTTATTTTAAAGGAATAAAATATGCCGTGTTACTCCATTGATGGTGTGATTCCTGTGGTGCATCCGCAGGCTTATGTGCATCCAACTGCTGTACTTATTGGTGATGTGATTATTGAAGCCGGGGCTTATATTGGCCCATTTGCTGCCTTACGTGCCGACTTTGGCCGGATTCATATTCAGCAGAATGCCAATGTGCAGGATTCCTGTACCGTGCATGGTTTTCCGGACAGCGTGACGCTGGTAGAAGAATATGGCCATATCGGACATGGGGCAATTTTGCATGGCTGCATCATTCGCAAAAATGTACTGGTTGGCATGAACAGCGTGATTCTGGATGAAGCGGAAATTGGTGAAAATACCATTATTGGCGCCAATAGTACCGTAAAAGCCAAAGCCCAGATTCCGGCCAATGTCCTGGCACTTGGCAGTCCGGCTAAGGTGGTGCGGCCACTGGAAGACAAGGAAATTGCCTGGAAACGTCATGGCACCCAGCAATATATTGAACTGACTGCACGCTGTCTGCAGAGCATGCACGAGGTCGAGCCATTGCCTGAACAAACTGCCTCACGCCGTACCTATCGCGATTTTTCCGCCGAGCATGTGATTAAAAAACAGGCTTAAGTGAATATAAAAACCTGTGATCTTTAGGTATATCGCATTGTTGATCCCATAAAAAAGCGCTGAATCTATCAGCGCTTTTTCTATCTTATCTCTACATAGACCAATATTTACACGGGCGCTTCCATCAGCACCTGACCATATTGTTCGCGTAAATCTTTTTTCAGCATTTTGCCGGTCCCACTGAGTGGAATACTGTCAACAAAAATAACCTTATCGGGAATCTGCCATTTGGCCACCTTATCGGCATAATAATCCAGTAGTTCGCTTTCGGTAATCTGGCTGTCCGGCACTTTCATGGCAATCACTACCGGACGTTCATCCCATTTTGGATGGCTGGCGGCAATCACTGCGGCCATGGCAATTTCCGGATGGCACATGGCCAGATTTTCCAGTTCTACCGATGAAATCCATTCACCACCCGATTTAATCAGGTCTTTAGAACGGTCACTAATGTGCAGGAAACCATCACTGTTCAGGCTGGCAATATCACCGGTATCGAACCAGCCATCACTGGTCAGGGCAGATTCCTCTTTGCCAAAGTAACGCTCAATAATCCAGTGGCCTTTAATCTGTAAATTGCCGGTGGTCTGGCCATCACGTGGCAGCAAGTCGGTGCCTTTTTCTGCCGAAGCCAGACGTAAATCTACCCCAAATGGTGGACGACCTTGAGACAGTCGTAACTGGGTTTTCTCCTCCGGGCTGAGCAGTTCATGCTTGGCTTTGAGCTGGTTGGCAGAACCCAGCGGACTGGTTTCAGTCATGCCCCAGGCATGAATGGTGTCGCAGTTATACTGCTCTTTAAAGGTTTTCAGCATCGCTGGCGGGCAGGCCGAGCCACCGACCACATTGCGGTTCATGCTTTCCAGCGTGCTGCCAGACTGTTTGGCTGCGGCCAGTAAACCTTGCCAGATGGTTGGCACACCCAAGGCCACCGTCACTTTATAATTATCAATTAGCTGTACCAGACTGGCACCATCCAGCCCTGGTCCCGGCAACACCAGGGTTGAGCCAACCATCGCCGCAGCATATGGCGTGCCCCAGGCATTGACATGGAACATCGGCACTACCGGCAGCATTACATCTTTGGCCGATAAATTCAGGGAGTCGGGCAGGCTGATGCCATAACTGTGCAGCAAGGTGGAACGGTGGCTGTAGAGCACGCCTTTTGGATTACCGGTGGTGCCTGAGGTGTAGCACAGGGAACTGGCCATATTCTCATCCAGTTCTGGCCAGTCAAATGTCTTGGACTGGGCGGCAATCAAATCATCATAAAACTGAACTTCAGGCAATTTTTCCCGGACCGCATCATCCGGTGCATCCAGACAGATAAAATGCTCCACCTGCGGCAAATGCTGTTTTACCCCGACAATTAGCGGCAGGAAGGTTTTATCAAAAATCACCACCCGGTCTTGAGCATCATTAATAATAAAAATCAGCTGTTCAGGAAACAGACGCGGGTTAATGGTGTGGCAGACCAGACCACTCCCGGAAATCGCATACCAGCTTTCCAGGTGACGATGATTGTTCCAGGCAATGGTCGCCACACGGTCACTCTGCTCTAACCCTAAGGCTTGCAGGGCATTGGCAAAGCGTTTGGCATTCTCTGCCACAGCGGCCCAGTCAGTGCTGCTCATGCTGCCATCGGTATTTTTTGAAATGATGGGTGTATCGCCATGATAGCGTGCTGCATGTTCAATCAGCGAGCTAATCAATAACGGTTGATACATCATACGTCCAAGCATGTTGATATCCTTATTCCATTTTTTTGTTGTTTAAATAATGTCTTGTTTCTTGACTACTTTTCCGAGGCATCATTGCCGAAAAAGGCTGTTTTTTTCATCCTAAACACTTGCGTGACGAAATCAAGAGGGGATTACAAAAAATCTGTTTTGTGCAGACTTAAACCGAAAAATGCGCTAGCTATTTGAATATAGAGTAAAAGCTTCAATAATTATGATGAATGACGTTCAAAAGAAGTCCTTGAAATAACACTTGATCTTTTTAAAAAATGTGTTAAAAAATGAGTATAACCAATTTTGGTTATGCTTGTTTCAGGATGAAATAAGCGGCAAGAAGCTGAATGAAAAAATAATCAAAAATAGGAGTGTTAGGATGCTTCAATTATTAAAAAACTTTTTCTGCTTACATATTTATGAATATGAGCAAATGGAGGAAATTGGTGCGCATATTGAGTGTCGTAAGTGTGGGGCCAATAAATCATAGAGGGGATCAAACCAGATTCAAAAAAGAAGTGGGCTAGACTCACTTCTTTTTGTTTATACACTGCATCAACATTCGCGCAGGCTCATCTCAGCCGTTAAATAAATCTCATTCCAAGCTGCTTTATTTACTGCCGTTTCAGGCTAAAATCCTGACATCTCTCTATAACTGAATATGCACATGGCCAAAAATTTTAATGCCCCAACCTATATTGTAGATGATCAGCTCAGCGATACCTTGGCCTGGCTGTGTCAGCATCAGGACTGTTTTGATGCTTTTCATTTTGATGTCATCCAGCAGGAACTCACGGTTTATCATGCCAATGGTGCCGATCTGATTAAACCGGGTATGTATCTGAATGCCAATTATGGCCTGTTAATTACCTCATAAAAAAAGCCCATCCAGAAGATGGGCTTTTTCGTGTGATGCGGATTAAACCGCCATCGCATCTACCGACAGTTCCTGAACGGTCGGTTTGGCTTTTTCCGCCACCAGTCCCAGTTTCTGGAACAGTTGACGGTCTTTACCTTCACCGGCATTTGGGGTGGTTAGCAGCTTTTCACCCGAGAACAGCGAGTTGGCACCAGCCATAAAAGCCAGGGCCTGATCTGAATCGGATAAAGATTCACGACCGGCAGACAGACGGATATAACTGGTTGGCATGATAATTCGCGCCACGGCAATGGTACGAATCCATTCGGTGACATCGAGTTTTTCTACATCGGCCAGTGGCGTCCCTTCAATTGGGACCAGCATATTAATCGGTACAGATTCCGGATGAATCGGCAAGGTGGCCAGTTCATGTAACAGGCCAATCCGATCCTGGGTATCTTCACCTAAACCGACAATACCGCCGCTACAGACTTTCATGCCGGCATTACGCACATGCTCCAAGGTATTTAAACGGTCATCGAAGCTGCGGGTACTAATAATGTTGGCATAGTATTCGCGTGAAGTATCGAGGTTATGGTTGTAATAATCCAGGCCAGCATCTTTCAGACGTTCTGCCTGAGACTGGTTCAGCATACCCAGCGTCATACAGGTTTCCAGACCCAGCGCTTTTACTTCACGCACCATTTCCAGTACATAAGGCATATCGCGTTCATGCGGATTGCGCCACGCTGCGCCCATACAAAAACGTGAAGAACCTGATTCCAGCGCTTCCTTGGCTTCCTGAATCACTTTTTCAACGGCAATACGTTTTTCAGCTTCCAGCTGTGAATCATAATGAGCCGATTGAGAGCAGTATTTGCAGTCTTCCGGGCATTTACCGGTTTTAATCGAGAGTAAAGTACTCACCTGAATGGTATTGGCAGCAAAATGCTCACGATGTACACGCTGCGCCTCAAAAACCAAATCTAAAAACGGTTGCTGATAAAGTGCCTCAATTTCTTCACGAGACCAATCATTACGTACCGGACGCATACTGCTCATAAGTCTGTCCCTAATTATCCATATTTTGCATACTGTATATTAAGCAAAAGCGGCAGGCGCTTCATTAGCAAAATATGACGCAATCCAAAAACAAAGTCCACCTGAAGTGGACTTTGTTGAGCGAGGGAACATGAACTTCAGCATTATTCACGATGATTGCCGTGCATGTTCTGGTTTTGCAGATCGGCACGGTGCTGTTTATTCAGCATCCGGTCATCCTGTTCATGCTGGTTGTTTTTAGGGCTATCAATAGGCCCTTGGGGTTGCTGCTGTTGCTGTTTTAAATGTTCAGTTTGCTGTTCAAGTTGCTGCTTTTGCTGTTGTTTCTGCTGCTGTTGGTTTTTATGATGCGTTTGCATAATAAATTCCTCCTGATGACAACATCTTTTCTGTTTGATTCCTCTATTGAGCCACAATTCAGCACCACGCGCTGTAGGGCTTGTGTGGGGATCTGTGAGCTCAGGTAAAGAAATGAAAAATTATGCAGATTTGGTCAACTGCTCCTGAATGGCCCAGTCGATATGCACATTCACCACCTCATCATGCAGCGTTTTGGCCTGTTGTAGCTGGGCAATAATATTTGCGGAATAAGGCGCATTGCCCAGACCAATCGCAATATTGCGTTTAAAACTCTGATAACCGGTCCGTCTGAGTGGACTGCCTTCGGTGCAGGCCAGGAAGGTGGCTTCATCCCATTGCCAGAGTTCCAGCAGGCTCATCCGGTCTAGCCCATGACGCGGGGCAAAATCATCCAGCGGAGTCAGCTGGGCAAAACTGTTCCAGGGGCAAATTAACTGGCAGTCATCACAGCCAAAAACCCGGTTGCCAATCGGCCGGCGCAAATCTTCAGGAATAATTCCCTTATATTCAATGGTTAAATAGGCAATACATTTACCAGCATCCAGCACGTAGGGCTCGACAATGGCTTTGGTCGGGCAGATGTCGATACAGGCGCTACAGGAACCGCAGTGCGCCGTGGCCGGTTCATCAAACGGCAACTCAAGCGAGCTAAACAGCTCACCTAATACAAAGAATGAGCCGGATTTTTTATGAATCAGCAGGGTATGTTTACCGGTCCAGCCCATGCCGGCACTTTCGGCCAGCGATTTTTCAAAGATGGGGGCTGAATCGGCAAAAGGGCGCGATTCAAAATCACCGATTTTGTCCCGAATCAGGCTGGCCAGAGTTTTAAGACGACCGCGCATGACTTTATGATAATCGCGGCCGCGGGCATAACGCGCAATAATGGCGCTATTGGGTGCATCTGGCACGTGTCGTGGCGCAGGCCGATCGACCAGATAATTCATGCGCACACAAATAATGCTTTTGGTGCCCGGCACCAGTAAGGCCGGGTTGGCACGTTTCTCCAGATTTTCGCCCAGAAAATGCATATCTGCCTGATAACCTTGCGCTAAATAGGCTTCCAAACGGGGTAATTCTGCTTGAGCATCGGGCCGGGCAATGACACAATCAGCAAAGCCCAGTGCTAAAGCCTGCGCTTTAATCCATGCTTTTAACTGGACGGGATCAAGTTGATTGACCGGAATATTTTGCATGGCAGGTGATGAGTTCATAATGACAAAACAAGGGAAAAACAATGCATCCACAAGTTTATCATAGCCGTGATATTCAAGCATGGGAGCAGCGCTGGTTTGCTCGGCAAAACTCGTCTTATGGCCTGATGCAGCAGGTGGCCTGGTCCATTGCCCAGCGCGTTATTCCCGTTTTACAGCAACATAAATATCAGACAGTGGCGGTTTGCTGCGGGCAGGGCAATAATGCCGGAGATGGCTATCTGCTAGCCAAATATTTACAGCAGGCTGGTTTTCAGGTACATATTTATGCGGCTGAATTGGGTTCTTCGCCTGATTTGCAGCAGGCTGAACGCGAGGCCCGAGTGGCTGGCCTAGATATTCAATCTGGCTTTCAGTTTCAGCAGTCTTATGAGGTCTATATCGATGCGCTGTTTGGGATTGGCCTGAATCGTGAACTGAGCGTTGAGTGGCAACAGATTATTCATCAGATGAATCAGCAACACGGCTTGAAAGTCGCAATTGATATTCCAAGTGGCTTGGAGGCCAATTGCGGTCAGCCTTTACCTTGCGCAATTCAGGCCGATTTGACCTATAGCGTATTGGGTTTAAAAGCTGGACTCTTTACCGGTAAGGGCAAAGCCTACGCCGGACAGGTGGAAGTGATTGCTGCCATTCCTCCCGATGCCGAATTACATGCCATCGCCCAATTGGTACCCACCCAGATTCAGCTGCCACCACGACAGGCTTTTGGTCATAAAGGCAGTTATGGGCATGTGCTAGTGGTCGGCGGTCATGCTGATATGGGTGGCGCGGTAATAATGGCGGCGGAAGCGGCGTTTGCGGCTGGCTGTGGCAAAGTAACCGTGGTCTGTGATGCCAAACATCATACCGCCATTTTAAGTCGCGCTCCGAATATCATGCTGCGCGATATTAACACTCTGCAGGATGATGCCATTGAACAGCTGCTACAGCAGGTCGATGCCATCTGTTTTGGTATGGGACTTGGACGTGATGACTGGGCTGCCCGTCAATATGCACTATGGTTGCCGAAACTGTTACAGGCTGAACTGGAACGGGTACTCGATGCAGATGCCTTATGGTTTCTGGCCGCACATCCGCAGCAGTTACCTGAAGGTAGTTATTTAACGCCACATCCGGGTGAGGCGGCGAAACTTTTAGGCCTAACGACAATGGAGGTTGAGCAGAACCGTTTACAGGCCATTCAGGAATTACAGGCTCGTTATGGCGGCCAGTGGGTGCTTAAAGGCGCGGGCAGCTTGATTCTGGAAGATCAGCTCTGGCTATGTACTGCCGGCAATGCCGGGATGGGCACGGGCGGCATGGGTGATGTTCTGTCCGGCATGATCGCCAGTTTAAAAGCACAATATCATACTGAACTCAGTTTACATGAGATTGTCACTTTACATGCGCAAGCTGGAGATGTACTGGCGGAATCCGGTATGCGCGGACTTCAGGCACAGCAGATGAATCAGGCCATTTATCAGGTCGTGAACAGGTGAGAGATGCAAGCACTTAAAATTATTATTCAGGGAAATGTGCAGGGCGTGGGGTATCGCCGCTGGTTTGAACAGCAGGCGCAAGAACTGCAGCTAACCGGCTATGTCAAAAATCTGGACAATGGTGATGTCGAAGCAGAAATTATTGGCGAGGAAATGCAGATTCAGGAAATTCTGAAACGCAGTCTGGTTGGACCATTGCGGGCACAGGTCACTAAAATTGAGCGCATCCCGTTTGATCCGGCAGAACGTGAATACACCCATTTCCAGATGATCCGTTAAGTAGAAACTCCCGATTTGGACATCCCCTCACCGGGATCAAGATGGCTTCCAGTTAGCGCCGTCTGCTGCTAGAACGGCTACGGCCGCGCGCCATACCACCCAGGGCATTCAGTACCGCCATTTTGCTCATACTGCCGGAGGCGTGGGCATGGCAGATGGCAGCGGCCAGCGCATCAGCTGCATCAGCTTGCGGTTTAATGCTTAAATTTAACAGCTTCATCACCATCATCTGCACCTGTTCTTTATCGGCTGCCCCATAGCCGACCACAGACTGCTTGATTTGGCGGGCGGTATATTCCGCCACCTGTAAATCCAGATTGGTCAGTGCGGCAATGGCAGCACCACGCGCTTGACCCAGTTTCAGTGCCGAGTCCGGGTTTTGCGCCATAAAAACCTGTTCAACTGCGGCCTCAGTCGGGCCATGAAATTTTACAATCCGGTCAATACCACCAAAAATACGTTTCAGGCGTTCAGGCATTTCCGTGGTTTCGGTCCGAATGGTGCCGGCATCTACAAAACGCAATTTTGAGCCATCACGCTCAATAATGCCGTAACCGGTAAGCCGGGAACCGGGATCGATACCAATAATCAGTGACATGCCAAGCCTTAAAAAATTACATCAAAATGAATTATATGATTTTACAGCGGTATTGTGTGAGGGAATTTGCAGCAACCGGTGCGGATACTCAAGACTATCAACAATGCTTCAAACTCGCTGGAGCTGCGATTAAAAATAGCAGGGACAATATATAGGTTATCTTGGTAAAAAAGGCTGCATCTTCATTTTGGCTTAAGTTTCGGGGTTTATACTGTACATCTACAGTCAAAAGCCGTGCAGTACAGTGGCCGCGGCAGTGTTTATCGGGCTGTGGCTGCTGCTCGTGTATGCGGCTTATGTTTATTTTTATCGTGCTACAGCATAAAGCTCAGGTCTGTCATTGAAAATATTAATGACAGGCCTGCACTTTAAAAATAGAATAATGCCCATATTGTTACATAAGCGTGTCAAAAAAAGCTTGATGCTGATTAAGCAGTTGATGCCTGCACTCTATTTATTTTGTTGAGATTAGATTAATTTTCATGAAATTATTTCTTATTATTCTGGCTGGTTTAATTCTGGAAGTATTCGTCTGGATCGGCGTGGGTGACCTGGTCGGTAGCATGTGGTACGTGTTCTTCTGGTTTATTGCCGCCTTCTTTATTGGTATGAATCTGATCCGTAAGTATTCTGCGGGCATCATGCCACAAATGCAGCAGATGCAGATGGGACAAATGAGTGCAGATCCGGCATTAAGCAATAACTTGCCTAAAATCTTTGCAGGTTTCCTGCTGTTGATTCCAGGCCTGATCACCGATGTGCTGGCTGTGCTGATTATGATTCCGGGCGTACAAAATGCCTTTAAAGCGGCCATGATGAAAGCGATGATGAAACGTCAGCAAGCCATGATGAACCAGATGATGGGGGGCATGATGGGCGATATGAATGGCATGGGTGGTGGTGCACAAGGCCAGAATCCGTTCGCCGATCTGATGCGTCAGATGCAGGACATGCAAAACCAGCAGGCGGGCCGCGACTCGACTATTATTGATGGTGAAGCGCGCGAAGTGACGCCAGAAGCAAAAAAAATTGAAATGAAAGATGTGAATAAACACTAAGCCATCTTTATTTGAAAAACCGGATCTGCAAGGATTCGGTTTTTTTATGCTTGCAGTGCTCGTATATTTTTGAACGGGCGATATAATAAATGACTTTTTAAGCTTCTCCCTGTGTTATGTCCTTACTGTTGACCATTTGTGCCTTACATTTTGTGGCACAGCTTAGTCCCGGCCCCGATATTATTCTGATTGCCAAAAGCTCGGCATCGACCACACGTCGCAATACCATTCATATTATTGCCGGAATTTCATTGGGCATTGTGCTGTGGGTGGTTTTAACCCTGCTGGGCTTTACCGTTCTGGTCGAGCAGTTTCCATGGATTCAGCAGGTATTGATGCTGATAGGCGGTTTGTTTCTGGCGAAAATGGGCTGGGCCATGCTCAGTGGCGGACTACGCAGTTTAAAACAGTCTAGTGCACTGGAGGATGTGCAGGCACAGAGCTCTGCACAGAAAAACTATTTTTTACTGGGCCTGTTCACCAATTTATCTAATCCTAAAACCCTGATTTATTTTAGCAGTGTATTTTCATTGGCGCTCAGTTCATCGGCCAGTGATTATTTAAAAGCACAGCTGGCAGTGATTATTCCGCTGCAAACCTTCCTGACCTTTGTGTTGCTGATGCTGTTATTGTCACAGCCGAAAATTAAGGCGGTGTACCAGCGTTCAGGCAGTTATATTGATATTTTATCGGGCGCCTTATTCCTGATTTTTGCCCTGTGGCTGGGCTATGACGCCATCGGTATGTTCTGATTCAGAATCTGGTTGATCCTGTTCACTAACCAAAGCAGAAACAGCCGTTTCTGCTTTTTTATGGGCAGATGAATAACGGTTTGGTGCCAGAGTGGTTTCGGTATTTTCAGAGCCATGAAAACGGCGGCTGCGGTTGGCGCGTTCGCGTAATCCGCCTTTTTTGATCAGTTGTACCATCTTCATCCTCCTGTATTTCAGTCCGCTAGTTTAAACAAAAGGGCAGCCGGATGCATCTGACTTAAGAGTAGTCCGATAAAATTACTGGCAGAGAATACGGTGTTAAAGCAGCAGCTTAAGTGTCTGAAAGCGTGCATAAAAAGATAAATAAAGTCAACAAAAGCAGGCAGGGTTTACTTAAGCTTACATAGACTCACCAGTAATAGAGCTTGCTATGCTACACAGGCTCACATAAGATAAAACAATATTACAAAAAGCGTTTTTCGCATGATGTAAAAATAAAAACAAGAATTACAGTAAATTAGGAGAACTGCCTATGCTGTACCATCAATACCATTGCTCATGTTGCAATCAAGTGGTGGCGTCAACAGAAAAAGAATGTCCAAATTGCGGTTCACACAATATTCGTAGTCCTTATGGTTTCTGGATGTTCTGTATTTTAAGTTGTCTGGCCTTTGCGGTTATTTTTAAAGTCGTGCATGTCTATTTGCAGGACCATCAGGAAACCCCGACACAGCCGACTTTATTGGAAGTCTTAAAACAGGAATCCAGCTAACTGGATTCCTTGAATCTGATGAGCTTAACTCAACTTTTGTTTAGCGGGATGACGCCAGAAAAGTGGCCTGATTCAGTGCCGACAGTTCAGTATTAATGTCAAAAATTTTCCCGCAAATCTTGTCGATGCCAAAACTTTGCAGACGCGCCGTGTGCATCTGTAAATATTGTTCTGCATGATGCTTTGTATCAAACAGGTAAATTCCGCCAGCCTGCTGGGTGTCACTATTTTCGGTCCAGATTTTCCAGATGAGACCCGGTTCCTGATTAATACTGGCTGCCAGCTCGCGATAGGCCGTGGCCATTTCTGCACCAAAAGGGCCATTTGAAGGGAAATCAACCTGAAGAATTACCGCCATCATGTTCATCCTGTTTTAAATGTTCCATCTTATTGTAAACAGTTTATGTTTTTATAAAATGATATTTCTGCCCAGAATCGCGATAAAGCAGACAATAAAAAACCCATCACTCGGATGGGTCATTTAATATCTTTAAAGCTTAAAGGCCAGCAGCCGCTTTTAAGAAATCGACTTTGTCGGTTTTTTCCCAGGTAAAGGCAGTGTCTGAACCTTCGCGGCCAAAGTGACCGTAGGCAGCAGTCTGCTTGTACATTGGTTGTAACAGGTCCAGCATACGGGTAATGCCGTATGGACGCAGGTCAAAGTGTTCACGAACCAGCTGAACAATCAGTTCATCAGCCACTTTACCGGTGTTAAAGGTGTTAATTGAAATTGAGGTTGGCTCAGCCACACCAATTGCATAAGACACCTGAATTTCACATTTGTCAGCAAGGCCAGCAGCCACGATGTTTTTCGCCACATAACGACCCGCATAAGCAGCAGAGCGGTCTACTTTCGATGGGTCTTTACCAGAGAAGGCACCACCACCATGACGCGCCATACCACCGTAGGTATCTACAATAATTTTACGGCCAGTCAGACCACAGTCACCCACTGGGCCACCAATCACAAACATCCCGGTCGGGTTGATGTGGAATTTGGTGTCAGCATGGAACATGTCAGCTGGGATGATCTTTTTCACGATTTCTTCAATCACGGCTTCTTTCAGCTGTGCTTGACTAATTTCAGGATCATGCTGGGTTGACAGCACCACCGCATCTAAACGTACTGGTTTGCCATTTTCATAGGCAAAAGTCACCTGGCTTTTCGCATCTGGACGTAACCAAGGCAGGGCACCGCTACGACGCAGTTCAGCCTGTTTTTCCATTAAGCGATGCGCATAAGAAATTGGCGCAGGCATCAGCACATCCGTTTCACGGCTGGCATAACCAAACATCAAGCCCTGGTCGCCAGCACCCTGATCTTCAGGTTTTTGACGGTCTACACCTTGGGCAATTTCCGGTGACTGCTTACCAATCATGTTAATTACGGCACAGGTTGAACCATCGAAGCCGAGGTCAGAATGATGATAGCCAATACCATTGACAGTTTGACGTACAATCGCTTCAAAATCCACATTGGCTGTGGTAGTGATTTCACCCGCAAGTACGACCGCACCGGTTTTTACAAGCGTTTCACAAGCAACCCGCGCATATGGGTCTTCTTTTAAGATTGCATCCAAAATGGCATCACTGATTTGGTCAGCCATTTTATCTGGATGGCCTTCGCTTACAGATTCCGAGGTAAATACAGCGTACTCGCGCATAAGTCCTATCACAGTTATTTCAAAAGACGCAATATGTTACATCGAGTTAGACTTTAGGACTAGCTCAATACGACCAAATTGGCTGAATTTATTTCAATTCAATGACTTTTTATCTGATATAGGCATTTAAAAAACTGATATAAAATCCAAAACGGTATAGATTCATCATCCGGATAAACTTGAGTTTTAATTCAATAAATCACTATTTTAAAAGCGGCTGTATTCTTATAATTTATATTAGGAATCAAACAATTATCTTGTTTTTAGAGTTTTGGGAAAATGCTGTCTGTCATCTTTTGGTCGGTATCATGCTCTAAAATGAAGTCTGTTGCTGTTGAGCAGGATTGTGCAGTTTTGAATTAAATTGAATGAATTTCACAATGAGCGCTTTTTTGTATAAAAAACCATCCAAAAAGGTCAGTTATGTAACATGAAAATCTGGATAAGCCACCCGGTTATTCGCCAGAACTTCAATTTTCTCATGCCTCTAGCCAGGAATTGTACGAAAATGCGCAGGCAAACGAATAAATACCGAAAAATTACCACTGAGGCTTTACCCCATACGCTTTTTTTAAGACAATAGACGTGTTTTGAATTCCTATTCATCTTCCTTTATTAAACGATTTATTTGGACTCTGACCTATGACGACCCCGCTTAATGAACGTCGTATTGCAAACGCAATTCGTGTATTGGCTATGGATGCCGTGCAAAAAGCAAATTCCGGACATCCAGGTGCGCCGATGGGGATGGCAGACATCGCTGACGTGGTGTGGCGTGAATTTTTAAATCATAACCCGACGAACCCGCAATGGGCTAACCGCGACCGTTTTGTTTTATCCAATGGTCATGGTTCTATGCTGCATTATGCGCTGTTACATTTAACCGGTTATGATCTTTCAATTGAAGATTTAAAAGCATTCCGTCAACTACACTCTAAAACACCAGGTCACCCGGAATACGGCTATGCACCAGGGGTTGAAACCACCACTGGTCCACTTGGTCAGGGTATTGCCAATGCGGTTGGTTTTGCTCTGGCTGAAAAGACACTGGCAGCGCAGTTCAATAAAGATGATATGCAAGTGGTTGACCATTACACCTACTGTTTCCTGGGTGATGGCTGCCTGATGGAAGGTATTTCTCACGAAGTATGTTCACTGGCCGGTACTTTAGGTCTGGGTAAACTGGTGGTTTACTATGATGACAACGGTATTTCAATTGATGGTGAAGTTGAAGGCTGGTTCTCTGATGACACTGAACAGCGCTTCCTGTCTTATGGCTGGCAAGTACTGAAAGTTGATGGTCATGATGCAGATGCTATTCGTGAAGCAACTGTGGCTGCCAAAGCTGAAACCGCTAAACCAACCATTATCATCTGTAAAACCATTATCGGTTTAGGTTCACCAAACAAACAGGGTAAAGAAGATTGCCACGGTGCACCGCTGGGTAATGATGAAATCGTGTTAACCCGCGAAGCGCTGGGCTGGACCGATGAAGCGTTTGTAATTCCTGAAGATGTGTATGCTGCTTGGGATGCGAAAACCAAAGGTGCTGAAACTGAAGCTGCCTGGAATGCTACTTTTGCTGCCTATGCAGCAAAATATCCTGCAGAAGCGGCTGAATTAAAACGCCGTTTAAGCGGTGAATTACCAGCAGAATTCCTGGCACAGGCCGATGCCTATATTGCTGAAGTGAACGCGAAAGCAGAAACCATTGCGACCCGTAAAGCCAGCCAGAATACGCTACAGGCTTTTGGTCCATTATTACCTGAATTATTGGGTGGTTCTGCGGACCTGGCTGGTTCAAACCTGACGCTTTGGAAAGGTTGCCAGGGCGTACAAGACAATGCCGCAGGTAACTATGTACACTACGGCGTACGTGAATTTGGTATGACCGCGATTGCCAACGGTGTGGCGCTGCACGGCGGTTTCATTCCTTATGTAGCAACATTCTTAATGTTCATGGAATATGCGCGTAATGCCGTGCGTATGTCTGCGTTAATGAAGCAACGCGTAATTCATGTTTATACCCATGATTCGATCGGTCTGGGTGAAGATGGTCCTACGCACCAGCCAATTGAGCAGATTGCATCGTTACGTGGTACGCCAAACCTGAACACATGGCGTCCATGTGACACGGTTGAAGCTGCGATTTCCTGGAAATCTGCTTTAAGCCGTGCGGAAGGTCCATCTGCGTTAATCTTCTCTCGTCAAAACCTGCCATTCCAGGCGCGTACTCAAGCACAAATTGAAAACGCGGCCAAAGGTGGTTATGTGCTGGCTGAAGAAAAAGGTGAATTGAAAGCAATCATCATTGCGACTGGTTCTGAAGTGACCTTGGCGATGGAAGCACATGCACAGCTTGAAGGTGTACGTGTGGTATCTATGCCATGTGCTGAAGAATTCATGCAGCAAGATGCGGCGTATCGTGAAGCAGTTCTGCCATCGAATATCCGTGCCCGTGTTGCGGTTGAAGCAGCGCATGTCGATTACTGGTGGAAATTTGTGGGTCTGGACGGCCGCGTGATTGGTATGACCACTTACGGCGAATCTGCACCAGCCAAAGATTTGTTCCAGCACTTTGGTATTACCACGGAAGCAGTGGTTGCTGCAGTGAAAGAACTGACGGCTTAATCGCTCAGACATTTCAAAAAGACGCTCCGAATGGGGCGTTTTTTTATGCTAGTTTAAAAGGCTGAATGATATAAAAGAAGACCCACATGACAGCAATTAGTATTGTGCCTTTGGCACAGACCAGTCAGCCGCAATGGCAAGCACTTTGGGTCGGTTATCAGGCCTTTTATCAAACCAAGTTATCAGATGAATTGAGTGTCCATACCTGGCAGCGTCTGACATCAGCTGAGTCTGCGCATATGTATGGTTTTGCGGCACTGCTTGAACAGCAGATGGTGGGCTTTGTACATGTGATTGAACATGACAGCTGCTGGACGTTCAAGCCTTATGCCTATTTGCAGGATTTATTTACCCACCCCGATTATCGCGGGCAGGGTGTGGCCAGATTACTGATTGAACAGGTCTATATGGAAGCCAAAAAACGCCAGTGCGACCGGGTTTACTGGCTGACACAAGAAGCCAATCAAACTGCACAAATATTGTATGATAAAGTGGCCCACAAGACCGGATTTATTCAATATAAACAAAGTCTGTAACGGCATCCATGCGTTAATCGTTTCATTGCTGCAACAGAACGTTTTATCTGTAGCAATGAACTCTAACAAGAAATCTATACACTAATAAGCATTCAAAAAGCGAGATAAAAGCATGAACTTTAAAGCACTTGTACTTGGTTTGGCGGTTACTTCAGTAGCAACAGCTGCGTTGGCAAAACCAGTGGCGTATCAAATTGACCCGACCCATACTGCAACTGTATTTAGCTGGGATCACTTCGGTTTCTCTACGCCATCAGGTAACTTCTCAAACATTCAAGGCACCATTAATGTTGATGAGAAACAGCCAGAAAAATCATCTGTCAACGTGACTATTCCATTAAACAGCCTGAACACCAACGTCAAAGCGCTGGATGAGCACTTAATGGCAGCAGACTGGTTTGATGCAGCAAAATATCCAACTATTACTTTCAAAAGTACCAAAGTTGAAACTCAGGACAAAAAGAACTTTAAAATCACAGGTGATTTAACTGTGAAAGGTGTAACGAAACCTGTAGTTCTGGATGCGGTACTGAACAAACAAGGTCCACATCCAATGACCAAAGCGGCAACTGTTGGTTTTAATGCCACCACGTCATTTGACCGTTCAGCATTTGGTATCGCCGGTTTTGTACCAAATGTAGGTGATAAAATTACTGTAAACATCACCACTGAAGCTTCTGTTGCTGCGAAAAAATAATCGCAAGAACAGCACAAAAAGCACCCGCTTCAGGGTGCTTTTTTTATGACGATGATAAATGTAAGGACAATTTAAAGCTTTCCGGTCAGCTTTGAGATTTTAAGCCGGCTAGAAACTGACCAAGAACCGTCGCGCTAACCTGTTGCAGTTGCGGCGCGTATTGCTGATGAGCGGCGCGTAAGGTGGGAATATCAATCTGGGCCTGACGTAATTCACAGGTATGGCCAATCAGCCATTTTTCTAAACTGTCTGCTGCAACTTCAGCATGAAACTGTAGTGCCAGAATATGTGGTCCGACCCGGAATGCCTGATTCGGATACAAGTCGGAGCTGGCCAGTAATTCAGCCTGTGCTGGTAAATCAAAAGTATCGCCGTGCCAATGCAAGACCGGTGTGTTGGCTAATGCCGCCAGTGGGTTATGCGCTGCATCTGCCAGACTGAGGCGGCTCCAGCCAATTTCTTTGGCATGGCCAGCATAGACTTTGGCACCCAAGGCATGAGCAATGAGCTGTGCACCCAAACAAATACCAATAGTGGGTAAATTCCTCTCTAAACGTACTTTTAGTAAGTCTATTTCTTGTTGTAAGAAAGGGTAGTCTGTGGTTTCATAAATGCCAATTGGGCCACCCAAAATAATCACTAATCCTTCATGCGCAAACGCCTTTTCTAGATTTTCCACACCAGCTTCAAAATACCGTACTCGTAAACCTTGTTCATACAGGACATCTTCCCACGCGCCGAGGTCTTCAAACGCAAGATGTTGAATGGCATAGACAGTGTCGGGTAAATCGAACATGGCAGATACTTCAGGCTGAAAGGGAGATTTAATGTAACGTGAAATACACTCGAACTAAAGCGTAGCGTATGAATAAAGGATAGATTTTTAACTTGATCTCCCGGTTTATACAACGCTGAAAGAGCGTGCTGCGAAAGTCATAGCATTCCATATTGCAATAAAAACGCCCGATGCAAATACATCGGGCGCAGGTTGAAACGGTAACTTCAACGCTGTTGGAATCCTAAAGACGAGTCTTTAGAAGAAGCCAGCAGGTTTAGTTGAGTAGCTCACCAACAAGTTTTTGGTTTGTTGATAATGTTCTAACATCATCTTGTGGTTTTCACGGCCAATACCTGATTTTTTATAACCACCGAAAGCGGCATGCGCAGGGTAGATGTGGTAACAGTTCGTCCAAACGCGACCCGCCTGAATAGCACGGCCTGCACGGTAAGAAGTGTGCGCAGAACGTGACCAAACACCTGCACCTAAACCGTAAATGGTGTCATTGGCAATTTTAATGGCTTCATCAAAGTCTTTAAATGTAGTCACAGAAAGCACTGGGCCGAAAATTTCTTCCTGGAAAATCTTCATGTCATTGCGGCCTTTAAAGATGGTCGGCTCGATATAAAAACCTTGACCAACTTCATGACGTGCTTCACCACCTGTGAGGACTTCGGCACCTTCGGCACGGCCGGTGGCAATGCAGCCCAGAATTTTATCCTGCTGTTCCTGGGAAGCCTGCGCACCAATCATAGTTTCAGTATCAAGCGGGTGACCTGTTTTAATACGTTTAACACGTTCGATGGCTTTTTCAAGGAAACGGTCAGCAATACTTTCCTGTACGAGCGCACGTGATGGACAAGTACAAATTTCACCCTGATTCAGCGCAAACATAGCAAAGCCTTCGAGTGCTTTGTCTAAGTAGTCGTCATCTTGCGCCATAATATCTTCAAAGAAAATATTTGGAGATTTACCACCAAGCTCCAAAGTCACTGGAATGATGTTTTCAGTGGCGTATTGCATGATCAATTGACCGACCTGGGTCGAACCTGTGAATGCAATTTTGGCAATACGTGGATTGGTTGCCAATGGGCGACCCACTTCTACACCGTAACCATTGACTACGTTTAATACGCCTGCTGGCAATAAATCTTGAATCAGTTCAACCAAAACTAAAATGCTGGCAGGGGTTTGTTCTGCAGGTTTAAGTACGATACAGTTACCCGCAGCCAAAGCAGGTGCAAGTTTCCATGTTGCCATTAAAATTGGGAAGTTCCATGGAATAATTTGCCCCACAACGCCCAACGGCTCATGAAAGTGATAGGCAATGGTATCTTCATCAATTTCAGAAATTCCGCCTTCTTGGGCACGAATACAGCCTGCAAAATAACGGAAATGGTCAATCGCCAATGGAATGTCGGCAGCCAATGTTTCCCGAACAGGCTTACCATTGTCCCAGGTTTCAGCCACAGCCAGAACTTCCAGATTTTCTTCCAGACGGTCGGCAATTTTGAGCAGCAGGTTGGAGCGGGTAGTCGGTGAAGCAGTATTCCAGCTGGCCTTGGCTTTATGGGCTGCATCTAAAGCCAGTTCAATGTCTTCTGCCGATGAGCGTGGGACTTTGGTAAATACTTTGCCATCTACAGGAGAGATATTTTCAAAGTATTCGCCTTTTACAGGGGCGACCCACTCGCCACCAATAAAGTTTTCGTATTGTGCTTTAAATTGAACTTTTGAACCGGGTTGATTGGGATCTACATAACGCATAATTCTCTTCCTTTGATGGTTTTTTATAATCTGCGGTCTATTTACCGTTTACAATAATCCTGTGTTTAAATCAGGTTAAATTTACGGCTAAGGTATAAGGTACTTTAGTACGTTATTTGTTTAGCATACCAATATAAGGTTGGAAAAAGGTTGGAAAGTTGCAGGTTTACAAGCAGCGAACAAATCCTTACAAAAGTAAGCAGTACAATGGATGTAATGCCCACAGGATTGTGAGAGTCAATAATGATGAAAAAACAAGACCTATTGGAAAAAAGGGTGCATATTGAACAGTTTAGACAAAGTAGCAGTTTATCGCCGCTGCATGCTCAGCAAATTCAGCAGAGTATTTTAAAATCTTGGCAACGCTCTCAAATTGCTGAAATTCCTGTTGATCGGTTGGCAGCCCCGTTAAATTATAGTCTAACGCATACACATAGTGGTTCGGCCTTACAACGTGCTGTGCAAAACTGTGCAGAAGATTTAAGACATATAGCACAGCAGTCCGACATGGTGGCAGCCGTGGGCGATGTGGGCAGTACAATTATTTGGACGGCAGCGAGCGCGCAAATGCGTAATGTGGCGGAACAGGTGCATTTTGTAGAGGGCGGGCAGTGGCGTGAGGAGTTGGTAGGTACCAATGCTTTGGCTTTGTCACTTAAAACTCAGCAAGCAAGTTGTGTGTTTTCCAGTGAACACTTTATGTCATCATTACATGACTGGGTTTGTTATGCAGCGCCTATTTTAGACCCTTATTCCAAACAAGTATTGGGCGTAATTGATTTATCGACTACTTGGAAAAACCATAACAGTTTGGGGGTGTTGGCAGCAGAACGCTGTGCTTCTTTGATTCAAAATGCACTGCTTGATCAGCAAAAACAGCAGCTTTATATTCGCGCGTTTCGCGTGCCACAAGTGTTATTTAATGGCAAAGTGGTGGTGATGACACCGCGTCAAATTGAAATATTGGTGATTTTAGCACTTTGTCCACAAGGCATGAGTTTAGATACTTTACACCAAGCTCTATATGGTGAGCGTAAAGTCAGTATGGGCACGCTTAAAGCTGAGATGTCTCAATTACGTGATATTCTAGGCGGGATGCTTGGTTCGCGTCCTTACCGAATTTTGGCGCATATAGAAGCCGATTTTTTACAAGCCGAGCAGGCTTTAGATGCTGGTTATGTGCAGTCTGCCTTACAAACGTGTGCAGGGGTGTTTTTGGCGAAAACTGAAAGTCCATTTTTATGTGCATGGCGAGATTGCTTAGAATCTCGCCTGAGTGATGCCATTTTTAATGCACAAGATACCGATGTATTGCTAAAACATTTGGCACGCAGCCCTGAAGCGATTGACGCAGTGGAGCGTTTAATTGAATTGATGCCAAAGGGGCATCCTGCACATCAAATTTTATTAAAATACACAGCCTAAGGGATGCATCAAGTCATTTAGCCGTTAATTCACTTCCTTTAGTTCTTGTTTTTAGTTTTATAGCTCTTTGCGGTTTAACCAGTCAAACAAGGACTGATACACGTCCGCACGGACTTCGGGCGCAGAAAGTACTAAATCATGCACGCCATTTTCAATTTGGCAAAGCTGAATATCGCCATGCATGTGATGTCCATATTTTTGCATATCTGCAACATTTAAAATTACGTCAGTGCGTTGCGCAATCTCATTCCATTGGCGTGGGTAACTACTTTGACTCGCATGCATAATTAAGGTGGGTACACCTAAATGCACACTGGCATGAATTTCTTTTTGCGCTTCATGGATTGCACGTACAAAACTTAATCGCACTTTTGGATAACGCGGTTTCTTCCATTCCAAATTAAATAACCATTCACCATGATATTGTTTGTGTAGACTTGGTACATAAAATGGATTAAGGCGGCTTGGAAATTTCATTTCTGGCAGCAATTTGCCCAATTGGCTCAAACGAGGAATGCCGAATTTTTTCTCAATCTCGCTCATATTGAAATCATAAAAAGGGCTGTTGCACCATAAACCACGAATCAGTGGATGATTGGGATGATGTGCCACATATAACGTGGTGATTAATCCACCTGTTGAATGTCCCGCCAAAATTACCGAGTCATGTTCTTCTGTGGCAATTTGCTCAAGTGCAGCGGAAATTTCTGCATCATATTCAGACAAGCTGCGCACATTGTACCAATGTTGATGTGACAAATGCGAACGCCCATATTTGCGCAAATCTAAGGCATAAAAGTCGTAGCCGTGCTGATTAAACTGGTCTGCCATTTCTGTTTGAAAAAAATAGTCAATAAAACCATGAATATAAAGTACGGCTTTACGGGTTTCCTGTTCGGCTTTTTTGCGTACCAAGGTAGCAATCACTTTGCCTTCATAATCAGATGGAAAATCCAGCGTCATTTGTTGGTAATCTGCACCCAAAATATCAGGTTGATAGCTTGGTGTTGTTTTTTGTTTTTTGCTTAACAGCATAAGGTGTTCGTCATCCATTTTATTTTGACTATATCCTTGATGAGCTGTGCGAATTTGTCAAATTGAATTATGCAAACCCTCTGCATCTATAACGGTTTAGTTTTATGCTGCGAGTTCATTTTGTTCTAAACAGCAAAAAAAAGCAGAACGCATCTGAGATGGTTCTGCCAAAGGGAAGGATAAAAATAAAACAGCAACAGAGGAAAATTGAAAAAAGGATGGGAGATGCTGAGCAAATCGTGATTCACTCAGCAGGAGATTCAAATTACATCGCGGCTTTAAAAATTTCGACCACTTGTGCATGATTGGCTTTACGTGGGTTGGTGAGCATGCAGGCATCTTTTTGTGCATTTTCAGCCATAATAGCCAAGTCATTTTCTTTCACGCCTAACTCTGCTAAACCTGTTGGAATACCAATTGAGCTAGATAGTTCACGAATTGCATCAATCGCGGCATAGGCGGCTTCTGTGGTGGTTAATCCGTCAGTATTGACTCCCATCAATTCTGCAATATCTGCATAACGCTCAGGGCAGGCAATCAGGTTAAATTCGCAAACATGCGGCAATAAAATTGCATTACAGACGCCGTGCGGCAAGTTGTAGAAACCACCGAGTTGATGCGCCATGGCATGAACATAACCTAGCGAGGCATTGTTAAATGCCATACCTGCTAAGTATTGCGCATAGCTCATGGCATCACGTGCTTCAATATTTTCACCATTTGCCACAGCAGGGCTGAGCCACTGGCTAATCATACGAATAGCTTTTTCCGCACAGGCATCGGTAATAGGATTGGCTGCAGTTGAAACGTAGGCTTCTACAGCGTGAGTTAAAGCATCCATGCCTGTTGCTGCGGTTAAACCTGCAGGTTTGGCAATCATGAGTTTTGGATCATCAATGGCGATGAGTGGTGTGCAGCGCCAATCGACAATTGCCATTTTAACGTGCGTGTCAGTGTTGGTAATGATACAGAAACGGGTCATTTCCGATGCTGTACCTGCTGTGGTGTTAATGGCAATTAGTGGAGTCATTGGCACGGTACTTTTATCAATGCCTTCATAATCACGAATATGCCCACCACCTGCGGTAACTAAGCCAATGCCTTTGGCGCAGTCATGTGAAGAACCACCACCTAAAGACACAATAAAGTCGCATTGATTGGTATTGTAGGCATCGACACCGTTATGTACGTTAATGTCGGTTGGATTTGGCTCTGCACCTGCAAAGATATGACTGGCAACGCCTGCTTCGGTGAGATAGCCTGCAATGGTGTCGGCAACGCCAAATTTAAACAGTCCTTCATCTGTCACAATCAGGGCTTTTTTAGCGCCTAAATTTTGTGCTCTTACGCCAATTTCTTTGGCACAACCAGGGCCGAAGAGAGACACACAAGGAATATAAAAACCGTTGGTTTGATCTGCAATATTTTTAAAAGCCATGCTCAGATTCCTTCTTGCATTGGGTATTGGAATAATGTGTTGTTATCGCGGTGTTGAACCGTAATTTGAGTATCCAATGCTTTGTTGTGAAATCCTACCTACCAAATACCAACCCTAGTTGCTGATCAAAGAGTGTAAAGCAATCACTTGAAAATTATGGATTTTTAATTTGTTTTATTATCTGAAGTAGTGCGCAGTCTATAGGCAAGAGCACAAATCTTGTTTATAGTATTTTTTGTATCTCTAATTTTAAGGTGTGAATACAGCACACACATATTTAAAGTGTAATTCAATTAATAAGTGGCTTAAGCTAGATTGAAGAATTGTCCACTTTTTGCAGATGTGAAATAAAAAACAAAAAATAGGGATGTATCACGTGATGGGTCTAGTCGGTGCAATCAAATAAAAATAAGATGACACTTAGATAGACCGCACTTAAGCATGAGGAGTGTATATGCAGCCAAGTCGCCAGCATAGCCAGTTGCATGCCGTTGCACAGCAATTGGTTCGTATTTCCAGTGTGGCCGCAGAAATCTATCAAGATCAAATGGATTTGGTCGGACATTTTACAGCACAAAATTTGTTTCGGATTGATCCTTTACAGCATCGGGTCGAATTGCTGAATGGTCTGTTTAGTCTTGAATTTTATCCGCCAAAATCGCATACACATTTAATAGAAACCCACTTTGAATTTGCGGGGCAACAGCAAGAAGCGTTTGAAGATTTTTTCTTACATGATCTGCATTTTTTGACAGGGGATTTAAAACCGCAGCATTCCTTATTTTTGCGTAAGCAGGCGCAGCAATTGCGGCAATTGATTCTGCAGCAAGTTTATCTTTGGGTAGATGGTGCAGCACGGGTTAAGCAATTGTTGTTGCATTTAGATGCTATGCAGGCACAAATTTTAGATCAGGCATTAATGCAGGTAGACGATCAGTATCAACCAGTATTGACCAAATTTGTGCAGCAAGGGCAGCCAATTCCTGAAGATGTTTTAACTGCTTTATCGACACTATGCGCTTTGGAATTTGTAGAGGGTGAAACCTTTTTGCCAGTGCAAGCACTGATGCAAAGTTATGATGATTTTTGTTTTAGTGCAGCAGAATTTCTGCCTAAAGCCATGTATCGTATTTTAAGTATCTCATTTCCAGAGCGATTTAATTTACAGGATTTAATCGATCATCAGGACGATATTCGGCTGTTGTATAGACACGCGGTAGAGCAGAGTCATTTATTAGGCTTTGTCCGGATTATGAACCGCGCGGTCTGGGCCGAAGATAATATTCTGGCCAAACGGCATTTTCTGGAAAAAAATACCCGCATCTGGCAGACCAAAGTTGCGCGCTTGCCATTGTTTGATTATCCACGCGCAGTCAACTGGCTGTTTCGGCAATCGAAACTGGTGCTGGACTGGCTCAGTGACAATATTCATCATTCCAGTGTCCGTGTCGCGGTGGTGGCGCTAAGTTTTGTCGATTGCAGCCAGATTCATCCACGGATTATTCTGGCCACCTTGCAGTATTTCCAATATGCCTCGGCGCGGCTGTTTATTCAGAGCTGTGATCATTTCGCGCTGCAACATCAATGGTTTGAACATCAGCATAATTCCCGGGTGGTGCAAAAAGGCCAGCGCCAGTCGCTGGAAGACCCGCGCATTAGCATCAGCCCGTCTATTTTGTATTTAGATGAATGGATGAATTTGCTGGCGATTGTCTCGGCACAGGATGAACTGCAGGTGAAACAGGTTTATGCACGTTTAAGCCGGGTGATGCAGGCCTATATGCTGCATCTGCATAAGGTCACGGCAGAACTGCCGGCTGAATTAATGCAGTTTATTCATCCGGAGAGTCAGCAATCGCGTGACTTTATGCACTGTTTACGCCGTCATCAGTTGACGCTGGAGCAATTCCGGCAGCTGTTTTATTTAAAGGCCGGGCCGGTGCGTGAATCGGTATTTGATGCCTATGTGCGCGATTATCTGGTCGATTATTTTAATGAAAAAAATTACACCCCGAAAAATGTCAGCTGGAGCAGTATTTTTCAGCGTGCGGTGCGCTGGCATCATGAGGTGCATAAAGCCGAAATTCTGGCTAAGCTGAAAAAACAGTTAAACGTCCGCCACTGGCCGCCCGTATCGCTACAAGGCAGAACCCAGTATCTGGGCTGGTGCTTTGAGGAACTGAACAGTCTGGACCGGATTATTCAGGAGTCGCGCAGTTTTCATCATTGTCTGGCAGTGAGTTATAGCCAGAAAATTATTGAAGGCGAATATGTGGCTTTTCATATGTCATCGCCGTGTTATCGCCAGTCCTTAACGCTGGGTTGTCATCTGCTCGATGGACAGCTGCGCTTTGATCAGCTGGAATATCCGAACAATCATAAAGCGGAGCAGTTGCTGGTCAATATTGCGGAACAGTTTATTCAATGGCTGAACAGCCGCTTAAAACCGGACCCATCTGCCGGAACTTTATGACAAGTGATGTCGCCAGATGTGGTTTTTGCCTTAACTTTTTGCTGAAAAATGGGTAGGCTATAGCCGTTCATCTACGGTATAGGTCTTATGAAACAGGAAACTGCACTCAAACTCTTAAAAGCGGGCGAAAATGTATTTTTAACAGGCTCGGCCGGTGCAGGGAAAACCTATACGCTCAATCAGTACATCAACTATTTAAAAGCACGTAAAGTGCCGGTGGCGATTACGGCCTCGACCGGAATTGCCGCCACACATATGAATGGTATGACCATTCACACCTGGGCCGGCATTGGTATTAAAGATGTCTTGTCTGATGCCGACCTGAAAAATATGAAAGAGCGCAAATACCTGAAAGAACATCTGGAAAATGCGCAGGTCTTGATTATTGACGAAATTTCGATGCTGCATGCCAAGCAGTTGAATCTGGTCAATCAGGTGCTGAAATATTTTAAGGAAAGCGATGAAGCCTTTGGTGGTATTCAGGTGATTGTCGCCGGTGATTTCTTCCAGTTACCGCCAGTGGGCAGAAATGATGAACGTAATCGTGATAAATTCTGCTTTATGTCAGAGGCCTGGGTCGAGGCTAAATTCCGGGTCTGCTATTTGACCGAGCAGCATCGTCAGGGCAATGACTTTTTAAATGATATTCTCAATGCGATTCGTCGTCAGGATATTGGCCCGCAGCATCTGCAGGCGCTGCAAAATACCCGTCAGCAGGATATTGGCGAGACCTTTACCCGTTTGTATACCCACAATATGGATGTCGATACCATCAACTTTAAGCATTTAAATGAAATTGATGCTGAAAGTCGCCAGTTCGATGCCAGCTGTGATGGGAATGACAAACTGATTGAAACCTTAAAATCTTCGGTGCGTGCGCCTGAAACCTTGACCCTGAAAAAACATGCCAAAGTGATGTTTGTTAAAAACAACTTTGATATGGGCTATATCAACGGCAGTCTGGGCGAGGTGATTGGCTTTGAAGAAGATGATGAATATGGCTGCCTGCCGAAAGTCAAATTAACCGATGGCACGGTGCTGCTGGTCGAACCGGAAACCTGGTCGATTGATAATGAAGCGGGTAAAACTATTGCCAGTTTCCAGCAAATTCCATTGCGTCTGGCCTGGGCAATTACCATTCATAAATCACAAGGCATGACCTTGGAAGCGGCAGAAATTAACCTGAGCCATACCTTTGAAAAAGGTCAGGGCTATGTGGCACTGTCACGTTTAAAAACCTTAGATGGTCTGCGTTTATTGGGCTTTAACGAGCAGGCGCTGGAGCTGGACAGTCTGGCAATTAAAGCTGATCGCCGTTTTCAGGAACTGTCAGAGGAAGCAGAACAGAATTTTGCCGAGATTGACCTGACCGCACAGCATAAAGCCTTTATTCGGCATTGTGGCGGTACCTTGAATGAGGTTGAAATTGAACGCAATGAACGGAAAATCGCACGCAGTGGCGGCAAGCAGAATTATGCCTCGGCAACGCTGGATGAAACCCGGGCCTTGTTTGAGGAAGGTTATGAGATTGATGATATTGCCCATGAACGCGGCCTGACTCCAGCGACGATTATTAACCATCTGGCGCGTTTGCATAAGGAACAGGGACTAGATATTTCGGTGGCGCATCCGGGTGAGGAAGTGGTGGAGCAAATCCGCAAAATTTATAAACGCCTGCAAAAACGTCAGCAAAGTGATCATTTTAATGATGATGGCACGATCAAGCTGCGCCCGATTGTCGAGCTGACCAGCCCGCGCATGGGCTATGATCAGGTGCGTCTGGCTTTGTTATATGTAGAATAAACTTTTCATCTTTCCATCATCAAAGAGCATCTTAAAGATGCTCTTTTTTATGCTTATTCGGTATTTAGACGTATTTTAACTCATCTTCATCTTGCTTAAAAACAGCGCCATCTCTTAAAAGCTGCCTTATTTAGAATAATGAAACCAACTCATGGAATTTATGCTAAGATGAATTTAATTCATATTTTTATTTTTTAAGGCGACATTGTGTTCCGCGCAGTGCATCTCCTGATTTTGAGATACTTCATTTCCCATGCTTGAAATTCGTCATTTAAAAACCTTATTGGCCTTACGCGAACATGGTTCACTGGTGGCCGCGGCCAATGATTTATGTCTGACTCCATCTGCCATTTCCCATCAGTTGAAAGAGCTGGATCACTGGTATGGGGTGGAAGTGGTTAATCGTCGCTCGCGTCCGGTGACGTTTTCCAATGTGGGGCAGCGTTTACTGAAACTGGCAGATGACATTTTGCCGCAGATCCAGATTGCCCAAACCGATATTACCCGGATTGTGCATGGGCAAACCGGCCGGATTATTTTTTCTTCGGAATGTCATAGCTGTTTTGACTGGCTGATGCCGCTGTTAAATCAGTACCGTCAGCAATATCCCGATGTCGATTTGGACTTTGCTTCCGGTTTTGAAGCCAATCCGCATGAATTATTACAACATGCCGAATTTGATCTGCTGATTACTGCTGACCCGATTGCCTTAAAAGGCATCGAATATTTCCCAATTTTTGAATATGAGTCGCGTCTGGTACTGTCCAATACCCATCCACTGGTACGTGTTGCGGACATTTCGGTGCAGGACCTGGCCGAAGAAACCTTAATTACCTATCCGGTGGATAAACACCGCCTGGATATTATGGCCAAGCTGTTTATTCCGGCCAATATCTATCCGAAAGCCATTCGCACCACAGATTTAACCCAGATGTTAATCCAGCTGGTGGCCAGCGGTCGGGGGGTGGCGGCCTTACCGGACTGGGTGGTAAATGAATATGAACAAAAAGGTTGGGTCACTTCACGCCGTCTGCATTGTGTTTCGGCAGAAGGGTTACGCCGTACGCTGTATGCCGGTTATCGCAGTGAAGAAAAAGAAAAAAGCTATTTTGAAGGCTTCCTGAAACAGCTGGAAAAATTTTCGCAAAAGCGTAGTCATTACTATGCACAATAACATCCGCACAAATAGCATAATTTTTGAGTAAATAATGGTGATGCTTCAGGTCGCTGAAGCATCAGCCAGCTACGCTATTTACTCAGGAAAAACATAAGCTGAGATGTTTTTTCAATAAATGGCAGTTACTGAACTTGATAAGCTCAAGTCACAAGATTGAAGTGAGTAAGGGTATGTCCAAAGTACAATGGTTCAGCAGGGATATTTGGATTATTTGTGCAGGTTTTGTCGCGGCGATGCATGTCGGTAAATTACCGCCAGCGGTGCCGGTATTACAGCAGGAACTGGGGATCGGGCTGGTAAAAGCTGGTTTGTTGCTGTCGCTGGTGCAAGGGGCTGGTATGCTGTTTGCACTGACCTTGGGCAGTTATGTTGAAAAAATTGGACTGAAACGCTGTGTCTTGCTTGGACTGGGCTTACTAAGCGCAGCCAGTTTGCTCGGTGGGTTTAGCCAAAGCGTCAGCAGTTTGCTGCTGCTGCGGGTAGTGGAAGGATTTGGCTTTTTACTGGTGACCTTAAGTGGTCCGGCCTATATTCGCCAGCTGGTGCCGGCAGAAGAAATTTCCGCCAAAATGGGCTTGTGGAGTGCCTATATGGGCGGCGGCATGGGGATTTCCTTATTACTGACGCCGTGGCTAATCACCATGATGGGCTGGCAAGGGGTATGGCTGATGCTAACACTACTGACCTTAAGCCTGTTTGCGCTGGTCGCCACCCGAGTGCCGAAACCGCAACAATCAACCCAGAAAATTGAAGTGTATCAGCTGATCAAAACCACGCTCAAACATCCACCAGCGTGGATGCTGGCATTGATGTTCGGCACCTATGCCGGACAATGGTTTAGTCTGGTCGGTTTCTTGCCAACCATCTATCAGCAAAACGAGATTTCCTTGACGCTGGCAGGTGCATTAACTGCGTCGGTGGCGATTGCCAATGCAGTCGGGACCTTTGCCTGCGGCATCATGTTGCAGCGCGGTTTGTTGCCTAAAACTTTAGTCCAAACCGGTTTTATCATCTTGATGCTGTGTGCCTTAAGTTTCTATATCTTTCAGGCCCAGTTACCATTTTTACTGCAGTTTGCCTGCGTGTTTAGCTTTTCGTTATTTGGTGGTCTGGTCGCCGCGGTGGTCTTTGCTCAAGCCTTGCGTTTTGCGCCTAGTCCGGTGGCCATTAGTGCGACCATTGGCATGATTTTACAGTGCTCAGCGACATCGCAGTTTCTGTTGCCACCAGCAATTGCTGCGATTGTTTCTGCCACCGGAGACTGGTTCTGGGTCGGTATTGTGATGGCTGCGTTCTCGGCAATGGGCTGGCTATTATGCCAAAAGCTGTTTCAGGCCGATGTACGTGCCTAATCGTGTATCCGTATCTCTTTAAAGCCGTGTCTGTATGAAGCGGCTATTTAGAACCAATCAATAACGATAAAATGCCGGCGGCAATTAATGGTCCGACCGGCACACCGCGCAGCAAGGCCACACCGGCAACCGTACCAATCAGCAGGCCAGCGACAATATTCGGTTGATGGCTCATCAGCTGTACCCCACGTGCACCGAGCCAGGCCACAAACAGGCCTATGCCAATCGCGAGTATGGATTTCCAGTGCATAAATGATTTCAGGATTTCATCACCGGGGATTTTACCGCTGGCAATGGGCGTTAGTACGCCAATGGTCAAAATGATAATGCCAATATTTAAACCATGCTGTTGCAAGAGCGGAAAATATACTTCCAGTGGTGTGATGCGAAACACGATTAACACCGCGGCGGCAATGGTGACGGCAGTATTGTGACTAAAAATACCGCAGGCCAATAAAATAAGCAGAACAATCAGGTTTAAATCGAGGTGTGACATACAGGCTGAACACGGTGGCATGGGAGAAAAAGAGGCCATTATTGTAGCCTTTTTCAGCGGGGCCTGCTGATAGATTCCAACTCCAGCGCGGTTTCAGTATAAAATACGCCATCTTCCATATTGATACAGCTTTCACTCCACAGGTAATTCGATGACTTTAGAAAAAATGTTGCAATCGCAAGGCTTTGGTTCACGCAAACACTGCCAGCAGCTGATTCAAAATGGTGCGATTGCCATTGAGGGTGAAGTCATCACCCAACCCAAACAGAAACTGCAGTTGCAGGGTTTAAAATTTTCGGTCTATGGGCAGGACTATACCTATCGGGAGAAGGTCTATATCGCGTTAAACAAACCGCAAGGTTATGAGTGTTCACATCAGGCCACCCATCATTTTAGTGTGTTTGATCTGTTTGACGATATTTTGCTGAATCGTGGCCTGCAATGTGTGGGACGTTTAGATCAGGACACCACCGGTTTGTTATTGCTAACTGATGATGGCCAGTTTTTACAGGCGCTGACCCATCCGAAAAAGCATGTGGCCAAAGTCTATCGCATGTACACCGCAGATCCGGTCACAGATGCGCAAATCCAGCAACTGGCAGATGGAGTCGAACTGCGCAATGAAAGCGGCATTTTTGCTGCCACCGATATTTGCCGTCTGGCCGAGCACGAGCTGGAAATGACCATTCATCAGGGTGTCTATCATCAGGTAAAGCGGATGCTAGCAGCAGTTGGCAATAAGGTGGAAAAGCTGCATCGTCAGCAAATTGGCGCTTTAAACCTGCCAGAACTCGAGTTGGGGCAGTGGATCTATTTAGATGACGCCCAGGTACAGCAGGCGCGTACCCGGATGCAGGATTAAACCGGATTTAATAGATTGGGCTATTTTAAGAAACAGTGGTAGGTCTGAAACTCATTGTCTTTAATAAAGCCCATCTGTTCATACAGTTGATGCGATTGATAGTTGTTGTTCTGGGTTTGCAGACTAATCCGTAGTGCATTGTTATGACGGGCAAAATGAATTGCGGTATCAATCAGCTGTTTGGCCGAGCCTTGACGACGATAGACCGGCGTCACATAGACATCATCCAGAATATAATAGGTGGTACAGGCCACCGAAGAAAAGCCTAAATACAGCAGGATAAAACCGGTAATCACCTCATCTTTCACATGAATAAAAATCACGCTTTCATGATTTTCAAAACGCTGTTGTAAAAACTGGTGTGAAAGCTTCAGGTTAGAAGATGCACCATAAAATTGACGATATTCATCAAATAATACGGCCAGCTGCTCGAGATCTGCTATGGTTGCGCGTCTGACAATCATCCATGACTCCCTGCATATCTTATTGTTGTCTATGCAGCATAACCAAGTTTTCAGCAGATTAAATTAAAATATTGTTTATAAATACAACACTGTTAACTTTTGTCAGTTTCACCCAGCAGGGCATTTAATTCGGCAAACAGGTCCAGATCTTCATCGTCCAGTGGGGAAGTGTCGGTGCTGACGGGCGCAGGTGTTGGTGTGGCCTGAGTATTTTGCTGTTCCTGCTTGAGCTTTCTTAACTTGATCAGCTGCTCCAGATTAATGTTCTGATTTTCGATAGAAAAAGGAATAGATTTGGTCAGAACGACCTGTTTAAAGAACAGACGAACCGCTTGTGCCGGTGTAATCCCTAACTGTTTAAACACGGCAAAAGCCTGTTTCTTTTCCTGAGAATCCAGGCGAATTTGATAAACTTCAGTTTTTCTCATGATTTTAATTAATTTAAGTGCACTTAACTGTGTAGACACATTTTAATCTAACCATTTGTAATTTCAATATTCATACACAGGAAAAATTGAAATAAATGTAATGACAATTAGATTACAGTGTCAGGTCAAATTGGGAGCTAAACGCCATTGCTGCTTTGCTGATTGGGTCCTGAAAGCAAATATCTTTGGCCAGAAGCTGTAAAGGCGCAGAAAAATCATCTTCCGTTTTATGCTGCACCTGCGGATAAAATGGATCGTTTAAAATAGCAATTCCAAGCTGATTTAAATGCACCCGCAATTGATGCTGCTTACCGGTGACAGGTTTAAGCAAATACTTTGCCAAATGACCGTTATGCGCTAACAGCTCAATATCGGTTTCGCTGTTGGGTACTCCATCCACCACCTGCATGGTATAAAACGGCTGACCTTTTTCCATGCGGTAACGGGTGGTGCAAGGAAAACTTAAATCGGCACGAAAAGGTGCAATCGCATGATAGGTCTTGCGGACCTGACGTTCGGCAAACATTTGCTGATAAAGACCACGACTGGCCGGCTGTTTGGAAAATAGCACCACGCCGGCAGTTTCCCGGTCTAAACGGTGAATCGGGGTCAGCTGTTCATTGCCAGTTTGCTGTTTCAAACGCACCAGTAAGGTTTGCTGCACATATTGTCCGGTTGGGCTCATGGTCAGAAAATGTGGTTTATCTACCACCAGCAAATCTTCATTTTCAAATAAAATCTGATGCTGAAACGGCACCGTTACTTCATGGGCCAAAAAACGATAGTAAAAACAGTGCGTATGCGCCTGAAAAGGACTGTCGATGTGTAGACGCTGACCGTGCGCATCATAGACCAGCCCATCCTGAAAGCGCGACAGCCATTCAGCTGCAGAAATATGCGGAAACTGCTGGCACAGGTAGGCATACACTGTACGTGCCGATGATGGCTGCAAGTAAACTTTGCTGGCGCTAACGCCATTAATCATCGGGGGAATAAAATCGGCAGTGGAGCTCATGAACGGGTGCACATCTCAAATTAGGTAACAAATGCTGTGAAAAAATACAGATTCTGACGCAGTCGAATAGGCTTTTAAACGGCTGCGATGCTATCATAATTGCTGTTTTGAATCATGTCGCGAGTATTATGCAGTATTCATTTTGTCTGAACCTGAACAATGAACAAGAGACCCAAAATCTGGCTCAGGTTTTGGCGGCGCATTTCCCGCGTGGGGTGATTTATCTGATTGGGGATTTGGGCGCAGGGAAAACCACGCTGACCCGTTATCTGTTACAAAGCTTAGGTCATCAGGGATCGGTAAAAAGTCCCACCTATACCCTGGTGGAGCCGTATCAGGTCAATGGTCAGGATATTTTCCACTTTGACCTGTATCGCCTGAATGACCCGTATGAACTGGAGCTGATGGGCATCCGCGATTATCTGGATACAGCAAACGCCTTATTTTTATTTGAATGGCCATCAAAAGGTGGGGATGAAATTCCAGCACCGGACCTGATTATTAATATTCTAAAGTCTGAAGATGAACTGAGCCGCACCGCAACTCTCAACTCGTCTTCTGCCGCTTTGCAACACGCTCTGGAGCAGAATTTTACCCATGTCGGCTGATTTAAGTACACGTCGTATCCGCGCGCTTGATCCGGCACTGGCCAACCAGATTGCCGCCGGAGAAGTTATTGAGCGTCCGGCTTCTGTGGTCAAAGAATTATTAGAAAATGCGATTGATGCCGGTGCGACCGAACTGATTATCCGGGTGGAACAGGGCGGCAGTACCCTGATTGAAATTATTGACAATGGGCGCGGCATTCATCCTGAAGATCTGCCCTTGGCAGTGATGCGTCATGCCACCAGTAAAATTCAAACTGCCGATGACTTGCATGCCATTGTCAGCCTCGGTTTTCGCGGTGAAGCGCTGGCGTCCATTGCCGCAGTATCGCGTTTAAGCCTGATCAGCAGCCAGACAGATGAAGGGGTGGGCTATCAGGTTGAAGTGAATGGCACGGCTTTTGATCATCAGGAGATTGTGCCGGTGGCTGCGTCGAAAGGAACCCATATTCGGGTGCAGGATCTGTTTTTTAATGTGCCGGCACGCCGTAAATTTTTAAAAAAGCCGGGTACCGAATTTGGCCATATTGAAGAAATTGTGCGCCGTCTGGCACTGACGCATTTTGATATCCGTTTTGTGCTGGAACATAATAACAGCATCAAGCTGAACCTGCCGGTTGCTGACAGCGGCGAGCTGCGTTTTCAGCGTGTACAGCAATTGCTGGGACGACAGTTTACCGAAAATGCTTACTGGATTGATGCCGATAGTATCAGCATGCGTCTGTCGGGCTGGTTGGGCCATCCTTCCGATGCGCGGGCACAGGCCGATTTACAATATGTCTATGTAAATGGCCGGATTGTTAAAGACAAGACCATCTCACATGCGCTGCGCATGGCCTATGATGGTATTTTGCATGGTCATCAGCATGCGGCGTATTTGCTGTTTCTGGAAGTTGAACCTGAAAATATTGATGTCAATGTGCATCCAACCAAGCATGAAATCCGCTTTTTAAACCAGCGTGAAGTGCATGAGTTTGTGCGTCATTATGGCAAAGAAACCCTGGCACAGTTCCAAACCGCCAGTGCCGACTTGGCCACGGCCATGAAAACTGAAACCTCGGAGCCGGTGTTTGCGGCGCAGCCACGTTATCAGGAACAGTTCCAGCTGCATAAAGCAGCCGAAGCCATCGTGCCAGGATCTAATCAGGCGGCACCAGAATTACTGACAGATTTTAGCGATGCCCGCCCGCAAAGTGTGGATTATGCATTGCCACAAGGCCAGAAAATGGCCAGTGGTCAGAATACCGGTTATAGCAATGGCTATACCGGCTCACAGCAGCTGAACAATGCGCTAAAAAGCTATCTGGCACCGTTACGTGAGCTGGATGAATCTGCATTGTCCAGCCCACAGTCGGCCGCAGGTGATACGCAGCCAGCTCCGGTAGATGAACATCCGCTTGGGATTGCCATTGCCCAGTTACACGGAATTTATATTCTGGCGCAAAATACCGAAGGCTTGATTATTGTCGATATGCACGCGGCGCATGAGCGGATTTTATTACAGCAAATGAAATCGGCTTGGGATAAGCCGGAATTCTGGACCTCACAGCAGCTGCTAATTCCTAAAGTGATTAGCATTAGCCGGATGCAGGCGATGCGGATTGAAGAGCTAAAACCGCAGCTGGCACGTTTAGGGCTGGATCTGGATCAATATGGTGATGAGCAGGTGATTGTGCGTGGGGTGCCGGCGATTTTGCATAAGGCCAATTTTGATGCGCTGATTCCTGAATTGTTGAATGATCTGGACCCGGCCGATGAAGCACAAGCGCTGCTACAAAAACGTGATCAGATTCTGGCCGGCATGGCCTGTCATGGTGCCGTGCGTGCGCATCGTATGCTCAGCCTGTCTGAAATGAACGCCTTGCTGCGCCAGATGGAACAAACCGAATTTGCCAGCCAATGTAATCATGGCCGCCCGACCTGGCGTGCCTTTCCATTGGCTCAATTAGATAAACTTTTTGCTCGAGGAGAGTAGTGGTACATGTCAAATCAATTGCCGGTCATCAATTTAATGGGACCTACTGCAAGCGGTAAAACTGCTTTGGCGTGTGAACTCTATGAACTGGGGCATTTTGAGCTGATTTCAGTCGATTCCGCTTTGGTGTATCAGGATATGGATATTGGCACCGCCAAACCAAGCAAAGCCGAGCAGGCGCGTTATCCGCATCATCTGATTGATATTATTACCCCTTTAGAGGTGTATTCTGCTGCGCAGTTTGTAGAAGATGCCTGTGCTTTAATTGATGATATGCATGCGCGTGGCAAAACCCCGATTCTGGTGGGCGGAACTATGCTGTATTTCAAGGCCTTGCTGGAAGGGTTGTCCAGTAATTTGCCAAGTGCAGATTATGCGGTGCGTGCTGAAATTGAAGATAAGGCAGCACGTGAGGGCTGGGAAGCCGTGTATGCCGAATTGTGCGCAGTAGATGCTTTAGCCGGACAGAAATTTAAAGTCAGCGATAAGCAGCGGATTATCCGGGCCTTGGAAGTGTTCAAGTTAACCGGCCAGCCCATTACCAAACTACAAGCAGAACAACCCAAAAATGTACCATATCGTTACACTTTTCATAATCACGCCTTGCTGCCAGATCGGGTAGAATTACATCAACGTATAGAAAAACGATTAGAAATAATGTGGTCAATGGGTTTTTTGAATGAAGTAGAAAAACTTATTGAAAAATACGATTTGGATGAAAATTTACCCTCTATGCGCTCTGTTGGATACCGACAAGTTTTAGAATTTCTAAAGAAAAGTGATAAAAGTCTCAATAAAAAGCACGAAATGGAGGATAAGGCCCTATTTGCAACACGACAACTTGCAAAACGTCAATATACTTGGCTCAGATCGTTGCAGGAGTCGCATAAAATTCAAACATATTTTACGATAAAGCAGGCTCAAGAAGACTTGCGAAACTGTTACGGATAAAGCAAAATTTATGAACTGTCTTTTTTATAAATTTTAATTGAAAAATAAAGATAGTTTTTGCGCTGATTTTTAATTATTTTTGGAGTTATAACATGTCTAAAGGTCAAACTTTACAAGATCCGTTCTTGAATTCTCTCCGTAAAGAACGTATTCCAGTTTCTATTTTCCTTGTAAACGGTATTAAATTACAGGGTCATATCGAATCTTTTGACCAGTATGTGGTGCTATTAAAAAATACAGTAAGCCAAATGGTTTACAAACACGCGATTTCTACAGTTGTACCTGCACGTAATCCACGTCCTGCTGGTGCACCTGCTGGTGCTCAAGGCGCTGGTGGCTTCGGTGGTCAAGGCGGTGGCTTCGGCGGCGGTCAAGGTGGTGGCTTTGGCGGTCAAGGCGGCTTCGGTGGTCAAGGCGGCGGCTTCGGTGGTCAAGGTGGCTTCGGTGGTCAAGGCGGCTTCGGCGGTCAAGGTGGTTTCGGTGGTCAAGGTGCTGGCTTCGGTGGTCAAGGCGGCTTTGGCGGTCAAGGCGCTGGCTTCGGTAGTCAAGCTGCTGGTTTTGACAACGACTCTAAATTTGAAGATTCTCAAGAAGATGACAACAACCGTTAATCAATATTAAGGGCTTAAGTTCTCTTATAAAAAAACCGCTGAATTCAGCGGTTTTTTTATTGCTATTGATGGCAAGATGAAAAGCCAGAATTAAAAAAACCAGTGCAGGCACTGGTTTTTCATTTTTAAGACCTAGTTGTTTTTACGGTCCAGGTTTGGATCTTTAATATCGACAAAGGCATTGCTGCGAATTTCACGTAACCAGCTGTCCAGTTCGGTATCAAACTGACGTTCACCTAAAATCTGGCGTGCCATACGTTCCTGATATTCGCGGGTCATATCCTGCTGACGTGTATCTGTCACCTGTAGAATATGCCAGCCAAACTGGGTTTGAAACGGCTGGCTGATTTCACCTACCGGGGTGCTTTTCATTTGCTGTTCAAATTCAGGCACCATCACCCCTGGGCTAACCCAGCCCAAGCTACCGCCATCACGGGCAGAGCCAGTATCGGTTGAGAAAGTACCGGCCAACACTGCAAAATCTTCACCGGCTTTGAGGCGGTTATGCAAACTGTCAATCATGTGCTTGGCATTTTCTGGGCTCACCACTTCTGTTGGCTGAATCAGAATATGACGGGTTTGATATTGTGGGACCAGCGCGCGCTGTTCACCGGCTTTACGATCGACCAGTTTCAGCACATGAATACCATCATTGACTGCAATCAGCTCAGTGGTCTGACCGACGTCAAGTGCACTTACACGTGCAGCCAGTTCAGCCGGAATTTCAGAAAGGCTGCGGAAACCCATATCAGCCGATTCAACTTTGGTGGCAGCTGTGCTGAACTGCTTGTTAATGGCATTGAGGTCATTGCTGTTATTCAGTGCAGTTTTAACCTGTTCCGCGGTGGCCTGTGCATTTTCACCGGATACGCGCACATGCAACACATGCGCCTGACTGCCTAAAGCGGCCTGACCTTGCGGGGTTTTCAGGAAGTTATCGACATCCTGATCGCTAATTTTAATTCGCGACATCACGACTTGCTGACGCAGACGGTTAATTGCCAAATCTTCAGCAATACGGTTGCGTAAAGAGGCATAGGTCCCCGGTGCAATACGGTCGACTTTCTGCTGGAAATCTTCCAGACTTTTGCTGCCATTTTGCTGGGCCACACGCATCACCGCTTCATTTAATGCTTTTTCATCAGGTTTGATGTTGTAACGTTTGACCTGTTCCAGCTGTGCCTGACGCACGATCAGTTGTTCTAAGGCTTGTTGTTGTAAATATTGGGCCGGTGGCACGGTTTTGTTTTGTGCCTGTAATTGTTGCTGCATTTCGGCAGCGGTTTGCGCTAAATCACTTTGTAGGATGACACTGTTATCCACCACGGCCACGACCTGATCTACAGTTTGTGCAAAAGCAGGTGCAGCTGAAGAAATACATAAAGCTAAGGCAGTGGCTTTAAAAAATTGTTTTAACTGTGGTGTCTTCATTAACGTTGTGTCCAAGTTTGATTAGTTCTATTAAACCCTAAAATACGGTTTTCAAGTAAAGATGCAAGTTTATTGTTGAAACTGCCGAGGCCTTTCAGGTTTAATTCGGCCATGATGGCGCGTTTCGGCTTGACGTTGTGATCGGAGACATCATCCAGATCATTATAATAAGAGCGGCCGTAGACCGAGATGCCCCAGCAGCAGGATTCATAGTTCACACCGAGTAAATATTCACGGGCGACGCTATTGTCCAAATCGTATTGGGCATGACCCAGAATACGCCAGTTGTTGTAGACCGGTTGAATGAACGAGGCCACCACCTGATCATAATGATCCTGACGGTTTGGAATATGACGACGGTTAATATAGCCGACATTGTATAAATTGCCTTGTTCACCGGTATAGAACAGGTGCAGATCGCGCTGGGCATTGTCACCGTTTGACATCCAGGCGGCATTGGCACCAATATTCAGGTTTTCGGTTAACTGGCTGGCCAGACTCACTACCGGGCCGGTGCGGCTTTCGGTATCAAAGCTGTCTGCAGTATTTTCCAAGGTCACACGGCGATCTTCAAAGAAGAAGCTTTGACCCAGGCTGGCACGAATCCGCTCTAAACCTACTTCATCAAACAGGCTGTAGCTTAAACCGAGTGACAGGAAGTTGTTGTCTTCCAGGCGGTCATGACCATAGAAACGGTACGGACTAAACAGCTGGTCATAGTTAATGGAAGCGGTGGCTGAATCAAAGTTTGGATGGCCATCCTGATTCTGATACGGTGCATAGGCATAGAAGGCACGCGGGGTAATGGTTTGCAGGAAGCGGCCTTCTTTTTCAAAGGTCAGGCCGGCGTCCAGGGTAAACTGCGGTACTGTTACCGATTTATTTTCACTTGAGCTATTGGTCAGAGTACCGCTGTTATTGTCATAAAACGCGATGGTGTCTTTATCAAAGAAAGTATTGACGTTGCGAAGTGACACTTCTGGAATTACAAAAGACCACGGGTTGCGGTAATTATAACGTACTTTAAAATCGTTATAGATACGGGTACCGCTTGGCTCATACGTATTTAGATCATTGGTATGACCTTCAAGATGGTTGATATCTTTTTTGAAATAAGCAGTATCGTGATTGAATTCAAGCTGGAAACCTTGAGGATTCCCGGTTTTATAGTTCAATAAGAACTGTGGTAAACGCGCATACGGACGGTCTTCATCTGGAATAGTTGGGTCCAGCGTCTGGAAATCTTCAACTTTTAGCTGCGCTCTTAAACCCGGAATGCCATTGCGATAATTTAGTTCCCAGGCGCGGCGTAAGTTCAGGTCGGTTCTGGAGTTCGGGTTGTTGTTTAAGTCAGCAAAATAGTCTTTATCTGAAGCGTAGTTATATTCCAGATTGGTATTGAACTGCTCGTTAATCTGCCAGTTATGCAGAAAGTGAAAATCCTTACGATCTTCATCATTGTATTTATTGTCAGAGGCCAGGTAGCCGCCCCAGATCTGACCCTGACCAAAATTCTCGGTCAGATAGCGGAATTCACCTTCCAGCATCGGGCCGCGGTCACCAATATAGCGTGGTGTCACGGTGGCATCATAGTTTGGAGCCAGGTTCAGGTAGACCGGTACCGCCAGTTCAACCCCACCATCATTGGTAAAGCCAAAGCTTGGGGTCAAAATACCGGTAGTACGACGGTCATCAATCGGAAAGTTAAAATATGGCACCGCCAGCACCGGTACATCTTTTACATACAGCTTGGTGCTACGGGTTTCACCGCGACCGGTTTCCTGATTTAGCTTGATTTCATCGGCCTGAATTTTCCAAGTCGGTGCCTGTTCAGGCGGGCAGGTGCTATAGGTGGCATTGTTCAATACCAAGGTATTGGTTGAAGTGCGGGCAATCTTTTCCGCCATGCCATGTGCGTGCTGTTCTTCTGCAATATAGAAGCTGTTGTGTAAATCGCCTTGCTGGGTTTTCAGGTTGTAATTGATCTGGTCGCTTTGCGCCAGTAAACCGGCTTGCGCCATTTGTACCCGGCCTTCGGCACTGGCATAGGTCTGGGTCTGGTCAATGGTAATTTTATCGGCACGAATCTGGCGGCCTTGCTGGTCAATTACCACATTGCCTTCTAAAACCGAATCCCCATTAGGATTATAGTGACCATAATCAGCGGTAACGGTCGAGGTGGCTTCTTCAGCAGCAACGGCCACGGTGTCCGGGCTAATTGGCGTGACCCAGGCGCCTTGACAATAGGCTGAACTCAGCTCTTGTCCAAAACGCTGCTGGGCTTCCGGCGCGGTTTTATCGACATAATACTGTTCAAAAAACGACTGGCCCGGATAAGCATCCTGAATGCTCTGTTTGAGTTGTTGATTGGTGATGGATGAAGCGGGCTCTGTGGTCTCTGCATGACTGCTCATCGCGTGTCCACATAACAGGGTCAAGATCGCAGTCGCTAAAGGATTAAATTTAAACTGATGCTTCATTTGTCTCATTAACCAAGAGTGCTTAATCGCAATTAATTATTGTCGCATCATAGAGAAAAAGCGCAGAAGTAGCTACACTTAGCACTTTAAAAACTCAGCCTGTATTAGAATTTATTGCAAATGAATACACAACGTGAACAATTGATACAAACATGGATTACATCTGTACTCGGTTCAGATCAATTTGAAACTCATTTTTTAGCAGGCGATGCAAGCTTCCGTCGTTATGCACGAATCAAATTGAATAATAAAACATTTATGCTGATGGATGCACCACCAGAAAAAGAAGATTGTGGTCCTTTTGTGACGATTGATGAATTTTTTGATGCGCATGGTGTACGCGTGCCGCATATCATCGCCAAAGATCTGCAGCAGGGCTTTTTGCTACTGGAAGATTTTGGTGATGTATTGCTCTCGACCCTGTTAAATGAACAGACTGTCGATGACTACTATGCACAAAGCTTTAAGCAGCTGATCCAATTGCAGTCCATTGCTGGCGAAGGCCATTTCCCGGACTATTCCTATGAAAAACTGATCAGTGAAATGGAGCTGCTCACCGACTGGATGTTGCCCTCATTACAGATTCAGCCAACCGCAGAAGAGAGCGCGTTAATCAAGCGTACCTTTGCTATTCTGGCCAATGCGGCTTTGGCCCAGCCACAAGTGATTGTACATCGTGATTTTCACAGCCGGAACCTGATGAAAATTGCAGGTGAAACCGAACTTGGGGTGATTGATTTTCAGGATGCGGTAATTGGCGCCGATACCTATGATCTGATTTCAATTACCCGCGATGCCTATGTGCAGTGGAATGCAGATCGTGTCTATCGCTGGTTTAAAACCTTTTATGATTTGTTGCCAGAAAGCGCCAAGCAGGAGCGTGATTTTGAGCAGTTCAAGAAAGACGCCGACCTGATGGCGATTCAGCGTCATATCAAGATTCTGGGTATTTTTGTGCGCCTGTTCGAGCGTGATGGCAAATCGGGTTACTTAAAAGATTTGCCGCGCGTGATGTGGTATCTACTGGAAGAATCGCAGCCTTATGCCGAATTGCAGCCTTTTATGCAGTTTATTCGTGAAAAAGTTATGCCGGCATTTGAAGCCAAATATGGCCGTTATGAGGTAGCTGCCTGATGAAAGCCATGATTCTTGCTGCCGGTTTAGGTAACCGGATGCGTCCTTTAACCTTGCATACGCCTAAACCCTTGCTGGAAGTGGGCGGTAAGCCGCTGATTGTTTGGCATATCGAAAAACTGCAGCGCATTGGCGTAACCGAAATTGTGATCAATACCGCCTGGCTGGGTGAAAAACTGGCTCAGGCTTTGGGGGATGGTAGCCAGTTTGACGTTAATATTCTCTGGTCGCATGAAGGCGAAGGTCTGGAAACCGCAGGCGGGATTATTAACGCGCTGCCGCTGCTCGGCAATGAGCCCTTTATTCTGGTCAATGGCGATGTCTGGACCACCATGGATTTTGCGCCATTATTGTCGGTACAGCTAGAGAGTCAGCTGGCGCATCTGGTGCTGGTAGAGAATCCGGCACAGCATCCGCAAGGCGATTTCACCTTATCGGAACAAAAAGCCTATACCTTTGATCAGGGTAAATCGGGTGAAAATCTGACCTATAGCGGTATTGCCGTGATTGATCCGCAGATGTTCCAGGGCCTGGAAGGTGGCAAGCGTCCACTGGCACCGTTATTGAAACAGGCCATGCAGGATGAAAAAATTGCCGCCAGCAAATTGCAGGGTGTCTGGGTAGATGTTGGCACTCCTGAGCGATTAAATGCACTGGATCAACAAATTCAGCAAGGTGTGTACGCTTAAGTGCATATTCACTAAGCACTCGCTGCTGTGACTTGGCAGATAAATCGGTATACTTTCAGCTAACTTTTTCGAGACGTTCATTGTTTATGCATACGTTTTTTCAGGAACTCAAGCAGGGTAGTCAGGCCTTGGGTTTAGAGCTCAGCGATGAGACTTTAAATTTATTACTCCAATATCAAGATGCTTTGGTGCTATGGAACAAAGCGTATAACTTGACCGCAATTCGTGATCCGAAAGAAATGCTGGTCAAGCATTTGCTCGACAGCCTGAGTATTCTCAACGATTTACCTGCCGGCCGTTTGCTGGACATTGGTACCGGTGGCGGTATGCCGGGCATGATCATTGCCTTATGTCAGCCGGAACGTCAGTGCGTGTTGCTGGACTCGAATGGCAAAAAAATCCGTTTCTTGAAGCAGTTTATTGCCGATCTGAAACTGCAAAACGTGGTGGCGGTCCAAACCCGAGTCGAAAATGAAGACAGTATCCGTGAGTTAGGCCAGTTTGATGTCATCACCAGCCGTGCCTTTGCATCTCTGACCGATTTTGTGGCGGCATCAAAACCGTTTATGCATGGACAGAGTATTATTGCTTCCATGAAAGGTCTGATTCCGGCCGATGAGGTTGAAGCATTGAAAGATGAGTTCAGCTGTGAAATTATCGAGCTAAAAGTTCCACGTCTGGACGAACAGCGTCATCTACTTTTATTAAAACATATTTAATTCATTCTAAGGATTGGGGTTACCATGGCACAAATTATTGCGATTGCGAACCAGAAAGGTGGTGTCGGTAAAACTACAACCGCAGTAAATTTGGCAGCATCGTTAGCTGTTTTGAAAAAGCGCGTTTTACTTGTGGATATGGATTCACAGGGAAATGCCACGATGGGTTCTGGTATCCAAAAAAACGACCTTCTATATTCCATTACCGATGTGTTGCTGGGCGAAGTGCCAATTGAAACGGCCATTACCAAATCGGAAGTGGGTTATAAGGTTTTAGGTGCAAACCGTGATTTGTCCGGTGTGGAACTGGCTATTGCCGAGCAGGAAGGGCGCGAGTTTATTCTGCGTGATGCACTGGGCGAAATTGAAAAAAGTTTTGACTACATTATTGTCGATTGTGCGCCAAGCTTAAGCTTAATTACCGTGAATGCGCTGGCTGCGGTACAGGGCGTGATGATTCCAATGCAATGTGAATACTATGCGCTGGAAGGTCTGGCCGATTTAACCCAGACCATCGACCGGATTCAGCAGGCGTTGAACCCAGAGCTGGAAATTATTGGCGTGCTGCGGACCATGTACGATGCGCGTAATGCATTAACCCGTGATGTGTCTGAAGAGCTGCAGCAGTATTTTGGCAAAAAACTGTATGACACCGTGATTCCACGTAATGTGCGTCTGGCCGAAGCACCGGCGCATGGTTTGCCTGTAATTTATTTTGAGAAAAGTTCAAAGGGTGCAGTTGCTTACCTGAATCTGGCAGCTGAAATGTTAAAGAAAAGCAAAGTGAAAAAAGGAAGTAAAGCATGACCACAAAAAAACGCGGACTCGCCAAAGGTCGTGGTTTGGATGCCTTACTTGGGTCGATCCAGAAAGAAAAATTACAACTTGAAGCCCAGTCTTTGGATCATGGTCAGCTAAAACAGATTGATGTGCATTTATTAAAACGGGGTGAATATCAGCCACGCCGTTTTATCCATGAACAGGACTTACAGGAGCTTGCCGCCTCGATTGAAAAACACGGGGTCATGCAACCTATTGTGATTCGTCCGATTGATGACGAACAGCATCCGTATGAAATTATTGCTGGTGAACGTCGCTGGCGTGCCGCACAGCTGGCGGGACTCACCGAAGTTCCGGCAATTGTCCGTGACCTGACCGATCAGGTGGCGATTGCACTGGCTTTAATTGAAAATATTCAGCGTCAGGATCTGAATCCGATTGATCAGGCCATGGCCTTGCAGCGCTTCCATGACGAGTTTGGTCTGAGCCATCAGGAAATTGCCGACACCGTCGGTAAGGCACGAACTACGGTCAGTAACCTGTTGCGTTTGTTGACTTTAACTGAAGAAGTTAAAGACCTGATGCAGCAAGGGCTGCTGGATATGGGCCATGCGCGCGCCATTTTGACCTTAAAAGCCAAAGATCAGCTGAAAGTGGCTGAACTGGTGATTGAAAAGAGTTTGTCGGTCCGTCAGACCGAACAGCTGGTGCGTGACTGGAGCGCACCAAAAACAGAAAAACCAAAAGCAGAACCGGCACCGGATATTCAGCAACTGACACAACGTCTGTCAGAGCGTTTCAGTGCCAATGTCAAAATTGATCATAACAAGCAGGGTAAGGGGAAGCTGGTGATCAGCTATCACTCCTTAGAAGAACTAGATGGTATTTTAAATATCTGCTTGGCTGATTAATTTTTATTGTAGATTTATTGGGGAAAATCGAATGTGGGAATTGGTAAAAGCAGGCGGCTGGCTGATGCTGCCGTTACTGTTGTGCTCTGTGTTTACGCTGGCCATCAGTATTGAGCGTTTTTTACGTCTTAAGCGTGCCGGTGTGGTGCCGAAAGCCTTGCAATTACAAACCGGACAGCCGGTGCAAGGCGTGTTACAGCAGTTGCAGCAATCGGAAAATTTACAGCACAGTACTTTGGGCCGAATCTTTATGGCTGGTGCGCAAAATAAACACCAGTCTGAACAGTTTGCGCGTGCGCAGATGGAAGCGACAGCCTCTCAGGAAATTGGGTATCTGGAAAAAAATATTAATTTCCTCGGGACTTTAAGTGCTGTAGCACCGCTGCTCGGCTTATTGGGGACCGTTCTGGGGATTATTGAATCTTTCCTGATGATTGATATCAGTTCAAGCAACCCGACTTTAATGATTCCGGGGATTTCCAAGGCGCTGATTACCACCGCAGCGGGTATGCTGATTGCGGTGCCGGCCTTATTTGCTTACCGTTATTTCCAGCGTCTGGTACAGGAATATGTGGCCGAGCTGGAACAGCAGGCGACATTGTTTCATGCTGCGCTGTTTCATCAAACCCAGATTGTTGATGAAGACATTAAAAAAGCAGGCTAAGGTGACCTATGAAATTCAAACGCTCGCAAGTGGAAGATATTCATATTAACCTGACGCCAATGATTGACTGTTTGCTATTTATTCTGGTGTTCCTGTTGCTGTCTACCAGTTTTAACCAGTTTAGCCGGATGAACCTGACCTTGCCGGAAGCGCAAGGGGTGCCACCGAAAGCCTATGACCAGAAAGTCGAGGTGGTGGTCGATGCCTCCGGGCATTATTCGGTCAACGGGCAGGCGCTTTCCAGCAAGGAAGTTGCTGATTTAAATACAGCAATTAAACAAATTTCCAATGATCGACGTGATTTAATGTTTATCATTGCGGCAGACGCGAAAGCTTCTCATCAGGATGTGATTCGTGTCATGGATGTTGCGGGACAACTGGGTTTCGTCAACATTAACATCAGTACGAAAGTACCAACTCGAGGCTATTAGTGAATCCGGATTATAAAGTCTACCTGCGTCTACTCGGTTATTTAAAACCTTTCTGGGGAATCGCAATTCTGGTTGTGTTGGGTTTTGCCATCAATGCGGCGACTGAAGTTTCAGTGGCCAAGTTGCTGGAAAAAATTATTACGGCAATTCAGGAAAAAGACTACACCTTCACCCACCTGTTTCCTTTTCTGGTGGTGTTGCTGATGTTTTTCCGTGGTGTCGGCCTGTTTCTGGGCGGCTACTATACCGCGGTCATTTCACGTAATCTGGTGTTTAATGTGCGCCAGGAAGTATTTGCCAAATTGCTGCGCTTACCGTCGCAGTATTATCTGGACAATACCAGTGGCCACATTACTGCCAAAATCATGTATAACGTGGAGCAGCTGACAGCGGCTTCCACCGAATCTTTGCGTACCTTGCTGCAACAGGGTTTAATTACTATCGCCTTACTTGGTTACCTGTTTTATAGCAACTGGCGTTTGACCATTTGTATTCTGATTTTCGCGCCGCTGATTGGCCTGTTAATCCGGAAAGCCGCCAAGCGTATGCGTAAGCTGTCAATTCAGGTGCAGGATACCATGGGTGATGTGAACCACGTGGTGCAGGAAACTGTAAACGGCAATCTGGTGGTGAAAGGTTTTGCCGGTCATCAATACGAGCAGGAACGCTTTAAACAGAACTCACTGGAAAACTTGCGCCGCGGCCTGAAAATGGTAGCTGTGCAGCAGCTCAACAGTCCGGTGGTACAGCTGATCATGTCGATTGCACTTTCCATTGTGATCTGGATTGCACTGCGCCCGGAAATTTTACGCGATACCTCAGCTGGTGAATTTGTGGCTTATATTACTGCTGCCGGGATGCTGAGCAAACCAATTAAAGCGCTAACCGATATCAACGAAAAACTGCAACGCGGTATGGCGGCGGCGCATTCAGTATTTGAACTGCTGGATATGCCGGAAGAAAAAAATACTGGTACCTTAACTCCAGCCTTAAAAGGCAATATTGAATTTGATCAGGCCAATCTGGTCTATGCCGATGGCCATCATGCCATTCATGACTTTAGCCTGAATGTTAAAGCCGGTGAAACCGTGGCACTGGTCGGACGTTCAGGGGCGGGCAAAAGCTCACTGGTTAATTTGCTGGTGCGTTTTCAGGAATTATCTTCAGGCCAGATCAAGCTGGATGGGCTGGATATTCATCAGATTGAACTGAATAGCCTGCGTACCCAAATTGCCATGGTCAATCAGCAGGTGGTGCTGTTTAACCGTACCGTGCGTGAAAATATTGCGTATGGTCAGCTGGAAGGTGCGTCGGATGAAGAGATCATCGCGGCGGCCAAAGCGGCGTATGCGCATGATTTTATTATGGCCTTACCACAAGGTTATGACACACCACTCGGTGCGCAGGGTTTAAACCTGTCCGGTGGTCAGCGTCAGCGTATCGCGATTGCCCGTGCCATTTTGAAAAATGCGCCGATCCTGATTTTGGATGAGGCGACCAGTGCATTAGACAATGAATCTGAATACTTTATTCAACGTGCCTTTGATGCAGCGATGCAGAATCGTACCACCATTGTCATTGCACACCGTTTATCTACCATTGAAAATGCCGACCGTATTGTGGTGATGGATCAGGGGCGTATTATTGAGCAGGGTACCCATCAGGAACTGTTAAACCAGCAGGGTGCTTATTATCAGTTGCATCAGCGCAATTTCGAGGAATAATCAGCCATGTCATTTGCACAATTCATTCAGGACGCTTGGAACAAGCAAGCCAAATGGTTGGTTGTGCTACGGCCGTTGGCGCTGTTATATCGTGGTGGCAGTGTGCTGAATCAGAAGCTGTATGCTTCGGGGATGAAAGCAGCCTATACCGCACCAGTGCCGGTGATGGTGATTGGCAACATTACCGTAGGCGGTAGCGGCAAAACGCCGCTGCTGATTCATCTGGTTAATTATCTGCATAGCCTGAATGTGCGTGTTGGCGTAATTAGCCGCGGCTATGGCGGCAAAGGCCCATTCCCGGCCTATGTTGATTTTGAATCGACGCCAGATATGGTCGGCGATGAACCCTGTCTGATTGTACAATCTACCGGTGCGCCAATGGCGGTCGGTGCCAATCGTCAGCAGAGTATTGAATTGCTGCTGTCCAGACATGAACTGGACCTGATTATCAGTGATGATGGTTTGCAACATCTGGCGCTCAATCGCCAATTGGAATGGATTGTGCTGGATAATAATCGCGGTCTGGGCAATGAAAAAATTCTGCCTGAAGGTTATTTGCGAGAGCCGAAAAGCCGCCTGAATACAGCAACCGTGATTGAACATGCGGCACAGCCAAGTTCAGCGCTGAATATGCATCTGGAAGTGGCTGAGCCTTATTTACTTAATGCCATAGAGGGTAAGGTGTTTAATCCGCAAGATGCTTTTTATGCCGTGGTTGGGATTGGTTTTCCGCAGCGTTTTTATCGCACCTTAGAGTCGATGGGCATCCAGCAATTCCAGTGCCACGAATTTCCAGATCATCATGATTATGAAATTGATGACTTGCAGTTTGAAGATCATCAACCGATTATTACCACCGAAAAAGATGCGGTGAAAATTTTGCCCTTGCTGAAACAGTATCCTGATTTTAACCGGGAAATCTGGGTGGTGCCGGTTGAAGCGGTATTGTCACCCGCCTGTTATCAGGTTTTGCATCAACAGTTAGCGCAGCTGGGTTTGACCCTGAATGAAGGACAGTTATGAAACACATCGTTATTCCTGCACGTTTTGCCAGTTCACGCTTACCGGGTAAGCCCTTACTTGAAATTCATGGCCGTCCCATGATTTTACGGGTGGTGGATCAGGCCAAAAAAGTTGAAGGTTTTGATGACTTATGTGTGGCGACAGATGATGTGCGTATTGCCGATGTCTGCCGCGCTGAAGGGGTGGATGTGGTCTTGACTTCAGCGGATCATCCTTCTGGGACTGACCGTTTAAGTGAAGTAGCGCGGATTAAAGGCTGGGCCAGTGATGACATTATTGTCAATGTGCAAGGTGATGAACCTTTGTTGCCCGCGCAGCTGGTGAAACAGGTGGCGCAGCTCTTGGTCGATCAGCCTGGCTGTTCGATGTCGACACTGTGTGAACCGATTCATGCGCTGGATGAGTTTCAGCGTGATAGCATTGTCAAAGTGGTGATGTCCAAGCACAATCAGGCTTTGTATTTTAGCCGTGCGACCATTCCTTATGATCGTGACGGGGCGAAAAATGCCGTGCCGCAATTGCATGATCAGGCTTATCGTCATTTGGGCCTGTATGCCTATCGGGTAAAACTGTTACAGGAATATGTGACTTGGGAGATGGGTCTGCTGGAGCGTCTGGAAAGTCTGGAGCAGCTGCGGGTGCTGGAAAATGGACATCGGATTGCGATTGCCGTGGCTGAAGCCAATTTACCGCCGGGTGTCGATACCCAGGAAGATCTGGATCGTTTGAATGCGCTTGATCTTGCACATTTTGAATCGTAGAGCTGGCCATGCAGAATGAAGTGACTGCGCAGATTTATCCCTGGCAGCAAACAGTTTGGGATACACTAACGGGCAGATTTCCCCAGTTGGGCCATGGACTGCTGTTTTATGGTAAAAAAGGCTGTGGCAAAGAAGCTTTTGCGCAGCAGTTTCTGGCCTGGATTTTGTGCCAGCATCGTCATGAGCGCAATCTGCCCTGTGGCGAGTGCGGCAGTTGTCAATGGTTAAAATCAGATACGCATCCGAATTATGTTTATGTCACGATCGATGAAGAGAATAAAAAACAAAACGCGAAAATTAAGATCGAGAAGATCCGTGATTTATTACCATTTGTGCAACAAACCGTAGATGGCTGGCGGGTTATTGTGATTGAGCCGGCAGAAGCCTTGAATATTGCTTCTGCCAATGCCTTGCTAAAAACACTGGAAGAGCCGGGCGAGCGGGTGGTGATTATCCTGCTGGCCGATCATTACCTAAAGCTGCCCGCGACTATTCGCAGTCGTTTACAGCATTTTGCCCTTGACCGGATTGCTCCGGAACTGGCCCATGATTTTTTAAGCCAGCACTTGCCGGAAAGCAGCGAGCAGCAAAAACAGCTGCTGATGAACCTGTCCAATCAGATGCCGCTGCAAGCCATTCAGGTGGCCGAGCAGGACTGGTTCTTTAAGCGCGCTGACTTTGTGCAAGACTGGCAAAAATTGGTCAGTCAAAAAAATATGCCGATGGCAATTGCGACCAAGTGGAATAAAGAGCTGAGTTTTAGTGAATTTGGTCAGATGTTTGAATACTTGTTGTCAGATTTGATTTGTGTCAAGCTAAATCAACCGGTGAAAAACATCGACCTGACACTAAGCGCGCTGGCCGAGCAGTATTCGCTGGAAGCATTATTTGATATTTATAGTGATATACAACAATCAAAACAGATGACAGAGCAGAATGTTCAAAGCAATCTGATTCTTGATCAGCTGTGTATAAAATTGATGAATCTTTAAGGGGAAACAGTATGCAGCCACGTATGGGCGGAATTATCCAGGCCAATATTCCAGATCTAGAAACGCTCTATTTAAGTTATATGCCCTATGTGGTCGATGGCGGACTGTTTATTCCTTCCAAGCAACCGGTGCAGATGGGCGAAGAAATCTTTGTACTGGCGACCTTGCCGGAACAATCACAAAAAATTCCACTGACCGGTAAAGTAATCTGGATTTCACAAAAACAGAATGGGGTGAAATTACAGGGCTTTGGTATTCAACTCAGTGGTGAAAAGGGTCTGTATTACAAAGCAGAAGCAGAAAGACTACTGGCAGGACTTAAGTCTTCAAATCGAAACAGTTACACTATGTAGTCTGTTCTAAGTTGTTGTAGGAAACGCCTGTGTTTGTAGATACGCATTGTCATTTAACCATGCTCGATTTAACTCCGTATGATGGAAATCTGGATCTGGCATTGGCGCAGGCGCGAGAAGCCGGCGTATCTAAATTTATGAGTATTTCGGTCGATCTGGATGACCATATCGAACTGGCAAAAATTGCCGCACGTCATGCAGATGTCGGTTATACCGTGGGTGTGCATCCTTGTGAAGATGCGGCCACCATGGCGCGTGCCACCACTGACTATCTGGTCGAGCTGGCACAACCGGAAAAAGTCTGGGCGCTGGGGGAAACCGGGCTGGATTATTATCACAGTACCGATTTTATTGCCGAGCAGAAAGACTGTTTTGCCCGCCATATCCATGCCTCGCAAATCGTAAAAAAACCGGTGGTGGTGCATACCCGTTCAGCCAAGCAGGATACGGTTGATATTATCCGCGCAGAAAAATCAACCCATGGGATTTTGCACTGTTTTACCGAAGATTGGGAAACCGCCAAAGCGGTACTGGACTGCGGTTACTATGTCTCTTTCTCGGGTATTGTGTCTTTTAAAAATGCCCAGGATTTACGGGATGTGGCCAAGCAGGTGCCACTAGATCGCGTTCTGATTGAAACCGATTCACCGTATCTGGCACCAATGCCATATCGTGGTAAATCAAATGAACCAAAATATGTCCCATATGTAGCCAAAGCCCTGAGTGATGTATATGATAAGTCACTGGAAGAGATGGCTTTCATAACCATGCAGAATTTTGAAAACCTCTTGAACCAAAAGTAAAAATCTAGAAATTTTTAAAACTGACCGATAAGTGCATAAGAGAGAGTTTATAGGGTGAAGATGGATCGTCAGGCTCAATTTCGAGCAAGAGAAACCTTAATTTTTCAAGTGGCAGAGCAGTTGCTATTAGAAAATGGCGAAGCAGGGATGACGCTTGATGCCTTGGCCGCAGAATTAGACCTGGCCAAAGGCACGCTTTATAAACATTTCCAGAGTAAAGACGAGCTGTACATGTTGCTGATTATTCGTAATGAGAACATGCTGCTCGAAATGATCAAGGATGCTGAGAAAAAGTTTCCTGAACATTTGGCCTTCTTTATGCTGCATCACTTGCATCATCCAGAGCGCACGGTACTGTTCCATCAGATTGAAGAGCGCCTGTCGACTACCGGTATGGGCATCAACCATCTGTTTAACGAACTGTATCAGGTGCGTAAACAGCGCCTGCGTCTGATTATTCGCATGACCGAGCATTATCTGGAATCAATTCAGAGCAAAATGTCAGTGCGTGATTATCTGGCCTCGATCTGGTCATTGACGCACGGTGCGGCGGCCATTCTAAATTCCAGTTTTTACCAGCGTTATCTGGGTTCACGTGACACCTTGCGCGTGGCCTATATCGATCAGGCACTGGCCTTGCCGAAACAAGTTCAACATCTCGAACAGATCGTCTAAATCTCATGACTAGATCGCATCACTTCTCATCTGTTCGTGGTTTTACACTCATTGAATTGATGGTGGTGATTGTGGTCATGGCCATTGCCGCCTCACTGGTGCTGATGAATATTGGCGGGGTGGACCAGCGCAGCGCCATGCAGGCACGTGAAGTGTTTTTGATGGATGTGAAGAAGCTGCAACGCGAAGCGGACGATCAATCGCGTGTGCTGGCTCTAAATGTTCAAAATGCCACCGATGTGTCACCATTTCGTTATGAAGTTCTGGAATATTTGCCAGCAACCACCGCTACCGACAGTTCAAGCGTCATGCTCAGTCAAACCGCGACCCGCTGGCAAAAATATGCCGAATTTGAGATGCAAAGTTTGCCCGATGGAGTGAGCTTTCAGATCCAGCCTTTACAACACGGCTTTGAGAATGCGCAGAATGCCGCCTTGCTGCAAGGCGATGCGCCGAAACTGATCTGGCTCGGTAATGGCGAAATTAAACCGGTACGGATTCAGTTTTATTTCGAGCAGCGTCCGGTTGGGGCTGAAATCGAAATTGATCATCTGGGTAAGATCGTGAATGAAGAATAGATTATTTTCAGCCTTCTTATCGCCTGATCTGCAAAAACTGAGCCGGCTTTTTTCCAGCTGTTCAACATCCGCGTACCGATTACGAGCATATCCGCATCAGACCCGATTCAAGCGTATTGCCGGTTTTACCTTATTAGAAGTGATGGTGGCACTGGCGATTTTCGCTACAGCTGCCATGGCGCTGACTCAAGTGGCCATGCAATATACCCAGTCGACCTCTCATGCCATTTTAAGAACCAAAGCGCAGTTTGTGGCCTTAAACGAACAGGCTCTAATGGAAATCCAGCAGGACTGGCTGACGGGTACGCAATCAAAACAGGTCACCCTGCAAGGTGAAAGCTGGCAAATTGATAAAAGCGCACAGCCGACCATTAGCCCGAATGTGCAGCGGGTAGAAGTGCAGGTCAGCTTATTTAACCCCGATACCGGTCAGGTTGAAGCCGGCATCACCCATTTGGTGTTTTTTAATCATCGGGTGGCGCAATGATTAAGGCTAAACGCGGATTTACTCTGGTCGAGCTGCTGGTGGCCATTGCCATCTTTGCGGTGCTGTCTGCCTTGGGTTGGAAAGTATTTGATTATCTGGTCAAGGTCAAAGACCGTAACCAGTGGCATGAACAGCAGTTAGAAGGATTGCAGGGTGCCTATCAGCAAATCTTGCGTGACAGCATTCAGATTGTACCGCTGACGGCCAACATCAATAATGATATTCAGCCAGCTTTGGTATTACAAAACGGCCGTTTTAATTTTAGCAAGACCGGTGTGACCGATCCTTTGCAGCAGGGCATTGCCCCCACTGAACGGATTGAATATCAGTACCGGGCCGACGAACAAAAACTGTATCGTCTGAAATATGCCAATTTGCATCAATCCGGGCAGGATCAGCCGGTTTCCAGCGTATTATTGGACAATGTTAGCCAGTTTCAGGTCAGTGTGCTGAATCCGCAGGAGCTGAGTAACTGGCCAGACAGCAGTATTGACTTAAATGATAATCAACAAAAACGCAAACTGCCAAAAGGCATTAAAATAAATTTAACCGTACAAGATGTACAATATGAATGGATTTTTAGCCTGTTAAATACTGACTTCCTGAAATCAGACAATAAAACCACATCATAAAACAGGCACTAAAGACAGGCAGTGAATGGGGCAATGAGACAGAACATAAAACAGCAACAGGGTATTGCGCTAATCACCATTTTAATGATGGTGGCATTGGCCACCATTTTGGCGGCGACCATTGCCAAACGTCAGGCCTATACAGCAGAAAGTACTGCTTATTTAATGCGGCAGAACCAGTCCTTGCTCTATGCCAAAAGTGCCGAAGCCTTCTTCGCTGAATTGCTCAAAGATGATGCTGAAAATGCTGCCGAGGTCGATCATCTGCAAGAAAACTGGGCCCAGCCGATGCCAGCCTTTCCTGTCGAAGATGGTTTTGTGGCGGGTGTGTTGAGTGATGAATCGGGGAAGTTCAATTTAAATGCCTTGCTGAATGACAATGGCAATGTTAATGAAAATGCCAAACTGTATTTTGAACGGCTGCTGGTGCGTGTTGGCTTGCCTGCCCAAATCAGTGAAGCGGTAATTGACTGGCAAGATGCCGATGATTTACCCATCGGGCCGATGGGTGCCGAGAGTAGCTATTATCAGGGCCTACCTAATGGTTATTTACCTTCAAATTCCTTGTTTTATAGTGTCGAAGAACTGAAACAGGTACGCGGCTTTGAAGAAGGTCAATATCAGCTGTTACTGCCTTATGTCAGTGCTTTGCCGAACCGCAGTACCAGTATCAACATCAATACGGCACCGGCTTTGGTGCTGGCCAGTATTGATGACAAGCTGGATGTGAACCAGATTCAGCAGGTGCTGGAACAGCGTCAGGCCAATCTGGAGCATTTTGCCAATACGCAGGAACTGTGGGAGCTGGATGCCTTTAAACAGGTGGATGCCGCCCTGAAAGCTCAGGTCGGTGCTTTACTGGGGGTACAGTCCAATTACTTTAAGGCAAAAATTGAAGTGATGCTGAGTGAACGCAAACGCCAGTTTAGTAGTGATCTGGTGCGCGATAAAAAAACGGTTTATGTGGCCTATCGCAGCATGGCACCATTTTAAAACACAGCCTTTCAGCGCAATTTTCACTGTGCATAAAGCGAGATAGGTTTTAGCTATCAAGTTAAACAGCAAATTTAATGCTTATTCCTTTAATTTTGCTTTATAATTAATAGTCGATTCACAAATAATCTGGCCTGATCGGGACACATGTTAATTCGTAAGTTATTTAAGTTTGAAAATGCTCATATTGTGCGTAACTGCACTTCAGACCGCTGTAAACGTTCAATACACGGCCATAGCTATAAAGTTGAGCTGTTACTTAAGGCAACGAAATTAGATCATGGTCAAATGGTCTATGATTTTGGCTTGCTAAAAGGTGTGATTAAAGAAATTTTTGATTCTTTCGATCATGCGATCTGTTTCTGGCAACAGGACAATCCGGATTATATTCAGGCCTGCCAAAACTTCAGTGCACGCTGGGTCTCTTTACCAGTATCGCCATCTGCCGAGCAGTTTTCCCGTATTTTCTTCTTTCTGGCGCAGCAGGTGCTGGCCTCAACCATCACCCAGAATGGTGAAGGTGATGTTGAAGTCTATTCGGTAATTGTGCATGAAACCGATACCGGTTATGCGCAAAGCTTTTTAGAAGATATTGAAAACGAACAAATGGGACGGCTTGCCCTGGATCAGATCGAGTTTTCAGCGCAGGTGCGCGCGGAATGGTCAGATCCCGAGATGTATGAAAAATTGAAACAGGGTATTAAATTCCAAAACCCAAGCGTAGATTTACAGGTTAAACTCTAATACACACATCCTGACATGGATATAAAGGATTTAATACAGGTATGTCTTTAACTGAACAGCAACACGCGAAACTGGAGAAGGTTCAGTTAGATGCGAGCTGGAAATATGCCCTGAGCGATTTTTTGCTGGGTGAGAAAATGGATGCCTTAAAAGCATTCCTACTCGAAGAAAAACAAGCCAATAAAGTGATTTATCCACCAAGTGGCTTAATTTTTAATGCACTAAATACCACGCCGCTAGAGCAGGTCAAAGTCGTTATTCTGGGCCAAGATCCTTATCATGGTCCGAATCAGGCACATGGCCTGAGCTTTTCTGTGCAGAGAGGGGTTGCATTACCGCCATCTTTACGTAATATTTTCCATGAGTTACATACCGACTTGGGGCTAGATATTCCCAAGCATGGCGATTTAACCCGTTGGGCGGAACAGGGTGTGCTGCTGTTAAACAGTGTCCTGACTGTTGAGGCTGCACAGCCAACATCGCATCAGAAGCGGGGCTGGGAAGAATTTACAGATCATGTGATTGATGTCCTAAATGAACAGCGTGAGCATATTGTGTTCATTTTATGGGGTGCCTATGCACAGCGTAAGGGACAACGCATTGATCCGAATAAACACTTAATCTTGAAAGCCGCACATCCGTCGCCGCTGGCGGCAAACCGTGGTGGTTTTTTTGGATGTAAAGTGTTTTCAAAAACAAATAATTACCTGAAACAACATGGCATTGAGCCTATAGACTGGCAGCTGGACGCATGACACAAACTCCCGTATTGAAACAGTATCATCCCGATTTAATTGTTGAAGAAGCACAAAATGGCTGGCGTATTGTTCGTTTGAACCGTCCAAAGTCGTTGCATGCACTGGATGAATCTATCGTGACTGCTTTACTGGAAGTCTTTCAGGACTTTCATACGGATGAGCAGGTGAAAGCCATTTGGCTCGATTCCACTACACCAAAAGCTTTCTGTGCCGGTGGCGATGTGCGCAAACTGCGTCAACTGGTGATTAATGACGAAGTTGAGGCAGCCAATAAATTCTTTGAACAGGAATATGCGCTGGATTTGTTGCTGCATAACTATGCCAAGCCGGTGCTGGTCTGGGGTGAAGGTTATGTGATGGGCGGTGGTTTGGGTCTGTTTATGGCAGCGCCGTTCCGTCTGGTAACCCCGCATTCACGTCTGGCAATGCCGGAAATTAATATCGGTCTTTATCCAGATGTAGGTGCATCGCGCTTTCTGGCAGATCGGGGTGCTATTGGTCTGTTCACTGGTTTAACCGGTTCGATTATGACTGCCGCCGGCGCTTACGGAATTGGCTGGGCCACACATATCTGTGATGTCGCACGTGATGTGGTGTTGGACCGGATGATTAATATTGACTGGGATCATTATCCGGCCGGTGATTTCCGTGCTATTGATGACACCTTAAACAGTATGCACCGTCCGGTTGGACCAGGGCCATTGCAGAACTCGTTAGATGTGATTCATAGCGTGTGTCGTGGTGTCAACTTTGAACATGACTATGAAGCAATTGTCGGTCTAAGTGATGCGCGTAGTGACTGGTTGCGTCAGGCCAGTGAAAACCTGCAAAAAGGTTCACTGACAACTGCAGCCCTCAGCTGGTTATTATGGCAATGGGGCAAACAGGTGCATTCATGGAATGAAGTGTTTGAACTGGAAACCCAGATTTCGGCCTGGAAAATCAATCATCCTGACTTTGTCGAGGGTGTGCGTGCCCGTCTGGTCGATAAGGATTTATCTCCAGAGTGGAAGCAGGGCGCTGATCGCAGCCTGAAAGGTATTCTGGCTGATGATCCACCGGTGACGTCAATTCAAAGCTGGAATGACCTGCTGAAACGTCATGGTGTTATCAGCTGATTTATGTCTGATGTAGAAGTTTATTCTGATGAATACTGGATGCAGCATGCTTTTGAGCAGGCTGCATTAGCGGCCTCGCAGGGAGAAATTCCTGTCGGGGCAATTTTAGTCAGTCGGAACCAGATTATTGGGTCAGGCTATAATGCGCCCATTTCCCTGAATGATCCTACTGCGCATGCTGAAATTCTGGCGATTCGTCAGGCCTGTAGCCACATTGCAAATTACCGTTTGCCGGAAGATACCACGCTCTATGTCACGCTAGAGCCGTGTACCATGTGTGTGGGTGCGCTGATTCATGCCCGGGTAAAACGGGTAGTATTTGGTACCACCGAGCCGAAAGCCGGTTCTCTGGTTAGTGCACGCCAATTGCTGGACAGTGGCTATTATAATCATCTGTTTGAGTTTGAATCGGGCTGTTTGCAAACCCAGTGTGCAGCCCAGTTGAGAGATTTTTTCAAGCTGCGTCGTGAGCAGAAAAGACAGCAAAAATTACAACAAAAGTCCTTAAATGATCAGAATCTTTAAAGCATTTTCCTCTACACTAAGCCGTGTACGTGATTGAATCCCTTTAGGAACAATAAAATGAACGCTATTCAAATTAAAAAAGAATTTAATGCGCCTGTAGCACAGGTATTTGAATTAATGTCGAAACATGCCACCTATAACACCGCTTTTGCACCTTTGCAGGTTAAGCGTGTCAAGGATTCCGCTGATCCTGAACGCCCGGATGGTGTGGGTTCAGTGCGCCGGATGGGTTTTGGCCCGGTTAAGCCTTTGCAGGAGCAGATTACGGTGCTTGAGCCAAATCAAAGGATTGAATATAAAATTATTAAAAATCCGTTGGTGAAACATCATTTGGGCGTGATTGAATTTGAGCCTGTGGCAGAAGATAAAACCCTGGTGACCTACCGGATTGAGCTGCAGGCACGCGCGCCTTTTGTCAGTAAACTCATTCTTGCTCAGTTGAAAACTGCAATTAAAATCGGTTTAAGTAAACTGGCTAAATCTGTATAAAAATCTGTAAATATGTCTGGAAACGCAATGACAGTTCAAATTATTACCATTGATGGGCCAAGTGGCTCGGGTAAAGGTACGCTTGCCGCCAAACTGGCTGCACATTATCAATTTCACTTGCTGGACTCAGGCGCGTTGTATCGTCTGCTCGGGCTGTCATTGCATAAGGCAGATTTGCTGGAAAGTCTGGGTAGCGAACTGGGCAAATGCATCGAAATTGCAACAAATTTAGACATCAAATTTCAGAGCACAGCAACCGGCACTCAGGTCATGCTGGATGGCGAAGATGTCAGCCAGACCATCCGTACCGAACGTGTCGGAGAATATGCTTCAAAAGTAGCAGCAATTCCGGAACTTAGAACGGCATTGTTGGCCCGTCAGCGTGCTTTTGCCCAAGTGCCGGGGCTGGTAGCCGATGGTCGTGACATGGCCACCTCCATTTTTCCTGAGGCACAAGCCAAAATTTATCTGACTGCATCGGCAGAGTCGCGCGCGCAAAGACGTGTAAAACAGTTGCAGGGTATGGGGCTGGATGCTAAAATAAACGACATTTTAGCTAATATCGAAGCTCGCGACAAACGAGATATGGAGCGCGAAGTTGCTCCACTCAAGCCAGCGGTTGATGCTTACATCATTGACAGTTCAGATTTGAACATCGATGAAGTCTTTCAACTGATGACACGTTATGTCGATCAGCAGTTAGCAAACTAAATTTATTCAGCGAATGCATAGCTTGATCAGTTTTATACGGACTATGTAAACGCTTAACTAAACCGGCCTTGTCTGATCCAAGACCGCTGACTTTATCGGAAATATCATGACCGAATCTTTTGCAGCCCTCTTTGAAGAAAGCGAATTAAACCTCAACGTTGAAAAGGGTGCTGTCATCCAAGGCGTTGTAGTAAGCATCGACTCTGATTGGGTAACAGTTGACACTGGCCTTAAATCTGAAGGTATTGTTGACCGTGCTGAATTCTTAAATGAACAACGTGAACTTGAAGTTCAAGTTGGTGATACTGTTGATGTTGTTGTTGAAGCTCTCGACAACGGTATGGGTCAAACAGTTTTATCACGTGAAAAAGCGAAACGTGCTGAAACTTGGACTAAACTTGAAAAAATCTTTGAAGACGGCGAAATCGTTACTGGTGTTATCTCTGGTAAAGTTAAAGGCGGTTTCACTGTTGACATCGGTCCAGTTCGTGCGTTCTTACCAGGTTCTTTGGTAGACACTCGTCCTATCCGTGACACAACTCACCTTGAAGGTAAAGAGTTAGAATTCAAAGTTATCAAGCTTGACGCTAAACGTAACAACGTTGTTGTTTCTCGTCGTGCTGTTATGGAAGCTGAATCTTCAGCTGACCGTGAAGCGCTTCTTGCTCAGCTTGAAGAAGGTCAAACAGTTACAGGTACGATCAAGAACCTTACTGATTACGGCGCGTTCGTTGACCTTGGCGGTATCGACGGTCTTCTTCACATCACTGACATGGCTTGGAAACGTATCAAGCACCCATCAGAAGTTGTTGAAGTTGGTCAAGAAGTTACTGTTAAAGTACTTAAGTTTGACAAAGAACGTAACCGCGTATCTTTAGGCCTGAAACAATTAGGCGAAGATCCATGGTTAGCGATCATGAGCCGTTATCCTAAAGGTTCTATCGTTAAAGCTCGCGTAACTAACTTAACTGACTACGGTTGCTTCGCTGAAATCGCTGAAGGCGTTGAAGGCTTAGTACACGTTTCAGAAATGGACCACACAAACAAAAACATCCACCCATCTAAAGTTGTTCAGATCGGTGACGAAGTTGACGTTATGGTTCTTGAAGTTGATGAAGAGCGTCGTCGTATTTCTCTTGGTATCAAACAAACTCGTGCTAACCCATGGGAAGAGTTTGCTAAGAACCACGACAAAGGTGAAAAAGTTTCAGGTACAATCAAGTCAATCACTGACTTCGGTATCTTCATCGGTTTACCAGGCGGTATCGATGGTCTAGTTCACTTGTCTGACATCTCTTGGAACGAACAAGGCGAAGAAGCGATTCGTCGTTACAAGAAAGGTGACACTGTTGAAGCGGTTATCCTGTCTGTAGATGCTGAAGGCAACCGTATCAGCCTTGGTATCAAGCAATTGAACAGCGATCCATTCAACGATTTCTTAGCTGCTAACGAACGCGGTGCGCTGGTTAAAGGTACTGTAACTGCAGTTGACGCGAAAGGCGCGACTGTTAAGTTAGCTGACGAAGTTGAAGCAACTCTGAAAGCATCTGAAATCAACCGTGATCGCGTTGAAGATGCAACTAAGTTCTTAGAAGTTGGTCAAGAAGTTGAAGCGAAAATCATCAACGTTGACCGTAAGTCTCGCTCTATCAACTTGTCTATCAAAGCGAAAGACGAAGCTGAAGAGAAAGAAGCAGTAGCTAACTTACGTCAAGCAACAGCTTCTCAAGACAATGGTCCTAAGACTATTGGTGATCTGATCAAAGCTCAGATGAACCACTAAGTAGCTGTGGAAAAGTATGATTAATGTAATTTAACTCTTACTTTTTACACAAATACTGTAAACGGTAGCGTAGTATTAACTTATTGCGCTACCGTTTTGTATTTAAACAGGTTATTATCGGTTTTAAGTTAAAGTAGCTTGATAATTAAAGAGGTCGCAGATGACTACTGAAGCACTTAATAAGTCTGACTTAATAGAGCGAATTTCCCTAAAAAATCCACATTTAGCGGAACCTTTAGTTGAAGAAGCTGTTAAGATTATGATTGATCAAATGATTGAATTACTGTCTGCAGATAACCGAATTGAAATTCGTGGATTTGGTAGCTTTGCATTACATCATCGTGAGCCACGTGTAGGTCGTAACCCGAAAACGGGCAAGTCAGTTAAAGTGGCGGCAAAAGCGGTACCTCATTTTAAACCAGGTAAAGCATTGCGCGATGCAGTGAACGCATCTGCAGAGAAATAATTAATTTATATCCTGAGGTGTGTTTATGCGTTACGTCTTAGTCGCATTATTGATTGTACTGTTTGGCTATTCATTGGCTCTGGTTTTACAAAACGGGACCGAGCTGTCAGTTGACCTTTTGTTCACTCAAGTTCCAGCCATGCGTTTGGGGTTATTGTTATTACTGACCCTGGCACTGGGTGTTGTTGTTGGACTTTTACTGGGTGTGCAGATTTTCCGCGTATTCCAGACCAGCTGGGAAATCAAGCGACTGCGTAAAGATATTGACCATCTGCGCAAAGAGCAAATTCATACGGCACAGTTGGCAGCGGCTGAGGCGGCTGCAAATACACGCCATGAAAAAACGGTAGTCGATATTCATCCGAATGATCGTTCATCTACACCTTTATAGTGGACGCTTGAATAAAGTTGAATGGCTTTTTTGAGGTCTGCAACTTGAAATATTTAACGCTTAAGAGCTGATCTCCTAAGCGTTTTTTTATGCAGCCATGTTTTGAAACGCTTAGTTTAATCCATAAGGTTTTATAAATAAGCAGTTTAATTTAACTGCTTTGCTTATATTCAATAAAATTCACTTGGTTGCCAGATTTGAAATTCGTATAATGCTTTAATTTTGTCAGTTTTAAGGGTCTTCTCATGAGTATTATCGTTGCTTTAGATGCAAAAAGTCATTACGACGCAATGACAATTGCCGAGCAGCTAGACCCAGCCTTATGTCGGGTTAAGGTCGGTAAAGAGCTGTTTACCCATGAAGGGCCAGCAGTGGTCAAAGCACTGCAAGATAAAGGCTTTGAAGTTTTTCTGGATTTAAAATTCCACGATATTCCTAATACCACAGCTCAGGCGGTATGTGCGGCAGCAGACTTGGGCGTATGGATGGTGAATGTGCATGCCTCTGGCGGCCGAAAAATGATGGAAACCTGTGTAGAGCGCTTAAAAGCAGGGAATTACAATACCCAGCTTATTGCTGTGACTGTTTTGACCTCAATGGGGCGTGAAGATTTACGTGATATCGGTTTAGACATTGAGCCATTTGAACAGGTGAAGCGTTTGGCAGCCTTAACCAAAGACAGCGGTTTGGATGGTGTGGTCTGTTCAGCGCAAGAAGCCAAGATGCTGCGTGAAAGCTTGGGTCAGGAGTTTGCTCTGGTAACGCCGGGGATTCGCCCTGAAGGTTCTGCTGCAGATGACCAGAAGCGTATCGTCACGCCTAAACAGGCGATGCTGGATGGTTCAACGCATCTGGTGATTGGTCGCCCAATTACCAAGGTGGAACATCCTCGTCAAATGCTTAAAGATATTCTAGCGACGTTGTAATCTCCCTAAATCCCCCTTTTCCAAAGGGGGACTCCTCCCTTTGTAAAGGGAGGTTGGAAGGGGTTAAATCTAAATCACTGCCAGAATACTGACCACGATAGGTGCCAATACTGACAACACAAAACCACTGACCATGGCATGAGGAATAAAGTCATTGCCACAGGCCTGTTTCACCATTGGTAAGGTCACATCCATCGCTGTAGCGCCGGCAGAAGAAATGGCCGCACGCGGATAACGCCAACCAATCAGATACATCAGCACAATCGCAAAGATTTCCCGGAATAAATCATTCATCAGGGCAATACTGCCCAGTTCCGGTGTGCGCAGTTCACTAATTACAATGCCGCTCATGGAATAAAAGCCATAGCCTTGCGATAGCATGATCAGATCTTTTAGGGAAATATGTGATAGCCAGAATAAGCAGAACAGCGCCCCTAATATCGAGCCAACAATACAGCCTACTGGCACCAGCAGGATGTTCCAGTTTAACCAGGAACGGTCAAGCGGTGCGCGTGCGAGATCAAAGCCAATCATCAGCATAAAGACCAGCAATAAATGCCAGGTACTAATATGTAAATTGAGCTGCCAATATTCACTGCCCAGATAAAGCAGATAACCAGCGGCTAAAGCAATGAAGGCATAACTGATATTGAGTAAGGATTGTAGTACCAGACTAAAGGATACGCGTCCTTGGCTGGGCTGAAAGCCGGCCCATTTAAACAGGCCATAACAGCAGGCGAAAGCACCGAGACTGGTGCTAAATGAAATCAGCATTGCGCTGGTTAAAATACGTTCCGGTTGAGGGATTTGGTTTAAAGTCTGGGCAAATTCAAGTGAAATGGCGATCAGTAGAATATAGCTGAAATAAGGTAACAGTTTCAGCATAAGCTGTTGCAGCCAGCGGGGAAACCGGGCTGCAAAGGCATAGCCGAGATAGAGACAAAATAGTAGCTGGAAAATAAGCCAAAAGGATTGCATCTATACTCGCCTAAAATCAATTCCTGCTTATTATGCCTGAATTAGCTGGCCAGCTGTTGTTTTGCACGTTTATTCAGTAAGCGATAATCAGCCGGATTCACTTTCTGGGTTTTTAACCAGTATTTCCAGGTATAGGTCGGCCAGAGGGCAAAGTTTTTACCGCCATCTTGCTGATACCAGCTGACACAACCGGATTGCCAGATGGTCCCGGCCAGCATCTCCTGAACATAACGGTTATAGTCATCATGAACCTGATCTTTAATGACTATGGCATCGGTCTGGGTACGTTCGACCAGCTTGATCATCTGCAAAATATAGTCAACCTGTGCCTCAATCATAAACACTACGGAATTATGCGCCAGCACGGTATTGGGGCCTAGCAGCTGGAACAGGTTGGGAAAGCCTTTGGTGCAAATGCCATAATAACTTTCGGCGCCATCTTTCCAGGCCTGTTTCAGCTCCACGCCATGTTCACCGACACAATCAAACGATTTCAGATAAATGCGCGGATCGGTAATAAAACCGGTGCCATAAATCAGACAATCAATTGGGCGTTCTTTGCCATCTTTGGTGATGATGCTGTGTTCAGTCAGCTCCTGAATGGCATCAGTCACCAGTTCGACATTGGTGCGATTAAAGGTCGGATAATATTTATTGGAGACCAGAATACGTTTACAACCCATAATATAGTCAGGAATCAGCTTGGCGGCGATGCGTTTGTCCTTGACCTGATATTTTAAAAAGGCTTCGGCCAGTTTCTGGGTATATTTCATTACCCCTGGTTTTACAATCGGCACCACGCGGGATTCATTGGACCAGTACAGGCGGGCGCGGTGCAGTTTTCTAAACCAGTCAAACTTTTTAAACAGCTTTTTTTCAAGCTGGCTATAGAGTCGTTCATCGCGTGGAATCACCCAGGCGGCGGTACGCTGAAATACATACAGCTGTCTGGTTTGTGGGGCAATTTCCGGAATATATTGAATGGCACTGCCGCCAGTACCAATTGAGGCGACATTTTTACCGTTTAAGTCGTATTGATGATCCCACTGCGATGAATGAAAGACCTTGCCTTTAAATTTTTCGATCCCCGGAATATGTGGAATTTGCGGCACATGCAAGGGTCCGGAGGCAAATACCACGTATTGGGCAATTAGCTTGCGCTGCTGATTGAGCTGTAAATGCCATTCGCAGTCCTGTTCCTGATAATGCGCAGACAGGACTTCAGTCTGAAACTGGCAATAATCTCTGAGCTGGAACTGATCGGTCAGGCCCTGAATATAGGCAAAAATCTCTGGCGCTTCGGCATAGCGTTTTGACCAGTCGGTTTTGGGCGCAAATGACAGGGAATACATATGCGATTGCACATCACAGGCCGCACCCGGATACTGGTTTTCCCGCCAGGTACCACCAACCTCATTGGCTTTTTCCAGAATAATAAAATCGGTGATCTGTTGCTGCAGCAGGCGAATGGCCATCGCCAAGCCACCAAAACCGGCACCAATAATGGCAATTTTAGTTTTTTGAACGGCATGATTTGTAGAAAAATCATGATTTGACAATGCATCATGCATAGTTGTATATCCTTTTCTTTTTATTTCTATGATTAGCATATAAGCGGGTCAGTGCAGATGCCATGATAGCACTGACAAAAAAATTGATATTTTCGGCAATTTAAAAATAGTGAATGATATAGTAAAACAGATACACAGACGTGACTCAAGCGCCCCTATGAAACGATCCATTCTCGGTCTCATGTACTTAATTCAAGGTATGCGAAATGCCGGAATTGATGTGGATGAGCGTTTGCAAAGTATCGGGCTGCATGCAGATGCGTTAGATGCCAGTTCGGTGATTCATCCGCGACTGGAACTGGATATTCTGAAGATTATTGGCGCCGGGGTGCGACCTGAGCAGGGTATTTTTATTGGTCAGCATTATGCACTGGCCGGTTATGGTCCCTTGCTGATGTTACTGGTAACCTCTGACACCATTGCGACCGCGATTGAAAAAGGCATTCAGTATCAGGGGTTGACTCATCTGACGGGGCAGCTAAAGCTGAAACATGAAGCAGATCGGGTGGCGCTGCAATATCTGCCGAATGATCTGGATAGCGATTTGGGTATGCTGCGGGCGCAATGTGAAATTTCCGGGACTTTCAAGTTTATTCAGGATCTTTACAAGATGATGAGCCTGAATGTGCCGCAAATCCGTATTGAACTGCCATTTGCACGGCCAGATCAGGCACAGGCCCTGGCGGCTTATCATGACTATTATGGTCATGACTTGTGTTTTGGCCATGACCATGCAGCGTTCTGGTTCGAGCAGTCGGTGCTGGAAGTGAAAATTCCATCCGCTGATTCAATTACCTTCAAGACCTTTGAAGAAAAGTGTATTGAAGAGCTGCAGCGCTTAAAACTGGAAGATCAGGCACCGACCTTGGTGCAGCGGGTCAAAGATTATCTGGAATTGCAGCAGGGCGTGATGCCGACTATGGCAGAAACCGCGCAGGCCTTACAGATTCCAGAACGTACCTTGCGGCATCAGTTGCAGCAGTTGAACACCAGTTATAAACAGATTCGTGAAGATTTAATTAAAGACAAGGCATTGAGATTAATTGAATATCAAGCTTATTCAATTGAAATGATTGCAGAGTTACTGGGTTATTCAGAACCTGCAGCTTTTAATCATGCCTTTAAACGCTGGTTTGGACAAAGTCCGCGCCAGTATGGGAAATAGCCTAAGCATTTTAAACCCAAAGTGGTATATTGTGCGGCGGTTATCTTCGTTATCATTTATTAACCCCAAAAGTACTGAATAATATGTCTGACTTCAACTCATCCCACAACACAGCATATACTCCATTGTCTCCGGCAGAACGCTATGCACAGGCGTTGGCGTCGGGGCAGTTCATGCCAGATGAAGCACAGGCCGAAGCGGTACACGAGCTGGATCGGGTGTGGCAAGAGTTAATTCAGCGTTATAAAGCCTCGAAAAAGGCCTTTCGCCGTTTTCGTCGTCAGACATCTCCGCGCGGTGTGTATATGTGGGGTGGGGTTGGACGCGGTAAAACCTGGCTGATGGACCAGTTCTATGAATCAATTCCGTTTCGCCGCAAAATCCGTATGCACTTCCATCACTTTATGCAGCATGTGCATCGTGAACTGAACAAACTGTCAGGGCAGCGTAACCCGCTCGATACAGTGGCTGACCAGATTTATAAAGATGCGGTGATCATCTGTTTTGATGAATTCTTTGTATCTAACGTGACCGATGCCATGATTCTCAGCGACCTGTTCCAGAAGCTGTTTAATCGCGGTATTACTTTGGTGGCCACCTCAAACATCGCGCCAGATGGCTTGTATAAAAATGGTATTCACCGTGACCGCTTTATTCCAACCATTGAAATGGTGAAAAAGAACTGTGCCATTTTAAATGTCGATGCAGGAGTGGATTACCGTTTACGCGTGTTAAAACAGGCGCAACTGTTTAAATCACCGCTGACACATGATCATAATGTCTGGATGGCGCAGCGTTTTGATGCGCTGACTCATACCCAAACCCATTCGGATGAGCCCATTACCATCAACAACCGTTTAATTGAAACGGTGGCGCATACTGAAGATGTGTTGTGGTGTGAATTCTCGGAAATGTGCCTGAAACCGCGTAGCCCAGCTGACTATATTGAAATTGCCAACCTGTACAATACCGTGCTGGTCAGTAATGTGCCGCATTTAACCGATTATCTGGCCGATGGTACACGCCGTTTTATTTATCTGGTCGATGAGTTTTATGATCGTGGCGTAAAGCTGCTATTAACCTCAGAAGATTCGATTATTGAACTTTACCAAGGTGAAAAACTGGCCTTTGAAATTGAACGGACGCGTTCACGTTTGCTGGAAATGCAGTCAGATGATTATTTACATGCAGCGCATCGTCAGATTTCAGCTGCGGGTGCATCGACTGAAGCGTCTTAATTGTGTGATTCATAGAGATCGTTTCAATTTAGCGATCTCTAAATCCATCTTGTAATTGGCGTGTTGAATCCGTTCATTGGATGGGTTGTATTGCTTCTGGACCTCATCAGAGAAAGGGGTTTCTTCAC
>NZ_VPBF01000080.1:0-3293 GCF_013418865.1 Acinetobacter sp. YH12117 | reverse complement strand
AAAGTCGTTTGAATGATTTCTTCTTGGTCTACGTGCCATAAAATACTCCATATATTGATGTTTATAACATCATTTGAGGAGCAGAGTATCACTTATAGGAGTTGTTCAAATTTCCGGATCCATCTCTAAGTGAGGAGGAAATGACTCTTACTATTCAGATGTTGTTTCAAGCTTTTTTTGATTGATAGAGTTTTATGTATTAAACTCTATATTGAAAGTAAATATATTGTAAAAATAGTATGTTATTTACTAATTGATTAAATTATTTACACTTATTCTGTATAATGCTCTATGAATTCATTACTTATTTTTTTAAATTAAAAATCATATGCAAAGCTTAAATGATGAAGAGTGTCGCCAAGTTGAAAGTGTAAAACAGCTTTTACAAAAAAATTTTAAAGATAAGCTTTATGCTATTTATTTATATGGTTCGTATGTTGATGGTGGTTTAAAACATAAAAGTGATCTTGATATTTTAGTTATTATTGAACGTGAAATTACCGATCAGGAAAGAAAACAATTAGCGCAGAATTTTCTAAATATATCTGTTCCGATTGGTCATGCTACAGCGCGTGCCTTAGAAATTACGATATTAGAAAAAGGGAGTATTACCAATAAAAATCATCCATATACATATCAGCTACAATATGGCGAGTGGTTGAGAGAAGAATTACTCAAAGGTGAATTACTTTATAGTCAATCTGATCCAGATATTAGTATTTTACTTAAAACTGCCCAATTACATAACATTACTATCTTTGGACCTGATATTTGCGATTGGTTAAATCCAATTAGCTATGAACAATTAATATTTGCCATGCAAAAAACTTATCCACAAATTATTGCTCATTGGAAAGACGATCAGGATGAATGTAATCAAATTTTAGCGCTATGCCGTATAGCTTATACATTAGATCATAAAACAATAGTTGCCAAGGATGTTGCTGCGACATGGTTTTTAGAATTCTTAAGTCAGATAGATCAAGACATTTTGCAACTCATAATAGATGAATATATTGGGCAAGGTCATGAGCAATGTTGGTTAGTTTTACATGATCAGCTTGCTAAAATTGTTAAAGAATTACAGCATAAAATTGAACCACTACTTTTTAACTGATGTGGAAGTAATGGATATGCTTCTTAGATTATTACCTCACTATATCTCTAAATACCGAAGAGACTTGATATTGCAAAGGGGGGCGTGGTTGGAGTTGCATGAAGATTTTAAATAAAAGCGGAGGAACTAGGGTAAAAGTTGCCAAAAAGTTTCTTCTGAAATGACTTTTATATTATGACGTTTAAGCAAAGCGGAGGTAACTCCATTGCCATAGATCTTATTCCCATTAAATTGACCATCGTAAATCATTGAACTACCACATGAAGGGCTATTTTCTTTAAGCACTACCAGAGTAGCTTTTAATAATTGAACTTTTTTTAAAGTTCTATATGCCCCTTCAATATAGATTGAAGTCACATCCTTTCCTGATTTTTCAATTACACAGGCTTTTCCATCTAAGACATCATCGCCATTACCTCCCGAAATCTCGGCAGGTTCGCGTGGTGTTGATAAACCGCCAAGAATCTCTGGACATACCATAGTAGCTTTTCCATCTTTGACTAATTTTTCGATTTTTTCGTTTAAGCTATGCGTCCCGTTATAACGTACCTTTAAGCCAGCCAGACAAGAACTTACTAAAATCATATTTCCTCTATGAAAAAGATATGTATCGATTTGCTATTTAGCCAGTACCTATTATTTTTTAAAATTAATAGGTTAGTGCTATGGATAAAACAAGAATTTAAATATGATCAATGCAAAGTGAGTTATTTTTTTTCTAACCCACAAAGCTTATAGATTAGTTTGATCCTTTTTGTTTAGAAAATTTATCAACAGTGATGTGTGCTGAATTAGCAGGAGACTTTCACTTGGGAGATTCTAGGCAGCTAACCGATAAAAGTCTTCTGCCATTTGATTTGGTGTCTTAAAATCCAAGCCTTTTTGAATTCTTCCCTGATTATAAAATAACTCTATATATTTTGTAATATCCGCTTTGGCTTCTTCCCTTGTTTTGTAGTTGCGATGATGGACTAGTTCATTTTTGAGTATGCCCCAGAAACTCTCTATCGGTGCATTATCAAAGCAGTCGCCTTTTTTGCTCATTGAACCCTGAAAATCAAATTTCTCAAGTAAGTTTCGATATTCATTACTGCAATATTGGCTGCCTCTATCTGAATGTACAATGAGATCTTTAGCAGGTTTCTGATTGCGAATAGCCATATTCAATGCATCACAAACAAGCTTGGCTGTCATGCGCTCATTTAAGCTATAGCCAACAACCTGTTTCGTGTAAAGATCTTTGACAGCTGCCAAGTACAACCAGCCCTCAGCCGTCCAAATGTAGGTAATGTCACTCGACCACGCAAGATTAGGCTTCGTCATTGAAAACTGTTGCTTGAGTAAATTGTCATAAATAGAACGGTTGTGATCACTGTTCGTGGTTCTTTTGAAACGCTTATGGCGCTTACAATACAACTGATTTGATTTTTTTATTTGGCGCACAGCATACGTACTTATTTTGATACCTTGCGCTTGTAAATGCTTGGTTAATCGAACATAGCCATAGCTTTGTTTGGTTTCTTCATGGGCTATTTTGACCAAAATTGTCTGCTGATTTCGCTGAATTGATCTTTTACTCATGCCTCGCTTTAGCCAATCATAAAAGCGAGAAACGGATACACGAAGTAATCGAGCCATTAAAATAATCGGAAATAAGTGGCTTTGCGATTTCATATAGGCGTACCTCACTGACTTTCTTTGGCAAAGTACGCTGCTGCCTTTTTTAAAAATTCACGTTCCATTTCAGCTGTTTTGAGCTGTTGTTTAAGCTTCTTATTTTCTTCGAGTAAGGCGTTTAGATCGGGCGAATACTGTTTTGTGCCTGCTAAAGTTCCAGCCTTTGCTTTGTTATTCCAGTTCGAAAGGGTTTGCATTGAAATGCCAAGTTGTCTAGCGGATTCCGATACATTACCTTGGTTCTCTTCAATGGCTTTTATGGCTTCAGCTTTAAATTCTGCGGTGTAAGTCTTCTGTTTCTTGCTCATGGTAAACTCCTAATGAGTATGTATAGTTTACCAAGTTAAACCCTCCTGTTTTTTAAGCACACATCAATCGAGTGGGAGTGACGGGCACTGGCTGGCAATGTCTAGCAACGGCAGGCATTTCGGCTGAGGGTAAAAGAACTTTCCGCTAAGCGATAGACTGTATGTAAACACAGTATTGCAAGGACGCGGAA
>NZ_VPBF01000079.1:0-3423 GCF_013418865.1 Acinetobacter sp. YH12117 | reverse complement strand
GGCCAGGCCTCAGCATTTTATTATGGTGATCCCCTGGGCGAAATGCGCCTGGTAAGCAGAGTTTTTGAAATGTAAGGCCTTTGAATAAGACAAAAGGCTGCCTCATCGCTAACTTTGCAACAGTGCCAGTTTTATTACGAACGTGTTTTGGGTGGACAACGGAAAACATATTTCATCGAAAGACCAAAAAAAGAAAAAACACTTCCTGTTGTGATGAGTGAAGAAGAAACCATTCGGGTACTACGCGCTATTGAAAACGTGAAACACAAGGCTATTCTGATGACTATTTATTCGGCAGGTTTGCGCATTTCTGAATGTATAAACCTGAAAATAAAAGACATTGACTCCAAGCGCATGCAAATTCGTATAGAACAGTCAAAAGGAAAAAGAGATCGTTATACCATTTTATCTGAGAAAACATTAATTATTTTAAGAACATACTTTATGGAATATAAACCAAAAGATTATTTATTTGAAGGTCAAAAAGGTGGCGCATACTCAAGCCGAAGTATTCAAAACATTTTTAAAGCAGCTGTTTTAAAAGCAAAGATTCAAAAGGAAGTTACTGTACATACCTTACGACATAGCTTTGCAACGCATTTGCTTGAGAATGGTACGAGTTTACGTTATATTCAATCGTTGTTAGGTCATTCAAGCAGTAAAACAACTGAGGTTTATACACATATTACCACCAAGGGAATGGAACAATTAAAAAGTCCGATGGATTTGTTAGATATATAGAAAGGATTTGTATATTTGAGCAAAACTTAACAAAAAGCACTATGAATATAAATCCTTTTGAGAGAGTAGAAACGAACGGTAAACGGTTGAAAACGGATTTGTCACTGATAATGAAAGGTTTAGCAAAATAAGATATAGTGGATATATACGCCATTTGGCGTATAGCCACTTGTTATGTGCCATTTTTGAATGACAATGCGAATAGATACAGACAAACAAATGAATTTACTTAGTGATAAGAACGTTGCAATAATTGGTGGTGGACCCGTTGGACTGACTATGGCAAAATTATTACAGCAAAACGGCATAGACGTTTCAGTTTACGAAAGAGACAACGACCGAGAGGCAAGAATTTTTGGTGGAACCCTTGACCTACACAAAGGTTCAGGTCAGGAAGCAATGAAAAAAGCGGGATTGTTACAAACTTATTATGACTTAGCCTTACCAATGGGTGTAAATATTGCTGATGAAAAAGGCAATATTTTATCCACAAAAAATGTAAAGCCCGAAAATCGATTTGACAATCCTGAAATAAACAGAAATGACTTAAGGGCTATCTTGTTGAATAGTTTAGAAAACGACACGGTTATTTGGGATAGAAAACTTGTTATGCTTGAACCTGGTAAGAAGAAGTGGACACTAACTTTTGAGAATAAACCGAGTGAAACAGCAGATTTGGTTATTCTTGCCAATGGTGGAATGTCGAAAATAAGGAGCTTTGTTACCGACACGCAAGTTGAAGAAACCGGTACTTTCAACATCCAAGCTGATATTCTTCAACCGGAAATAAACTGTCCCGGATTTTTTCAGCTATGCAACGGCAACCGATTAATGGCGGGACATCAGGGCATTTTATTGTTTGCCAATCCCAATAATAATGGTGCATTGTATTTAGGAATTAGTTTTAAAACGCCCGATGAATGGAAAAATAAAATTCCCTTAGATTTTCAGGACAGAAACAGCGTTGCCGATTTTTTATTGAAAAGATTTTCCAAATGGAGTGAAGTTTACAAACAATTAATACGTTCGGTATCAACATTTCAATGCTTGCCCACAAGGAAATTTCCTTTGAACAATGATTGGAAAAGTAACCGTCCATTACCCATAACAATGATTGGCGATGCTGCTCATTTGATGTCGCCTTTTGCAGGACAGGGTGTAAATACGGGATTATTGGATGCTTTGATATTGTCTGAAAACCTTACAAACGGAGAATTTACAAGTATTGAAAATGCCATCGAAAACTACGAACAACAAATGTTTGTTTATGCAAAAGATACGCAGGACGAATCGACAGAAAACGAAACCGAAATGTTTAGTCCCAATTTTTCGTTTCAAAAATTATTGAATCTATAAACAGTAAGAAAAAACGGCTACTAACAAGCAGTTTTGCAATAGTGGGGCAGAAGTGCAAAATTGAACTTGTGTGCTTCTATCAACTTTTGTACATTAGCTGCCAGTTTAAGATGGGTGCATTTGAGTATGCCCAAAGGAGCCCGCAAGTATGCGCAGGACGAAGCCAGTAGCCGCGCCGATGGTGGCGCGGGTCTATCTGCGCGTCAGCACCGACGCGCAGGACTTGGAACGCCAAGAGGCGATCACTACGGCCGCGAAGGCCGCCGGCTACTACGTCGCCGGCATCTACCGTGAGAAGGCATCCGGCGCACGCGCCGACCGGCCTGAGCTGCTGCGCATGATCGGCGACCTACAGCCCGGCGAGGTGGTCATTGCCGAGAAGATCGACCGCATCAGCCGCCTACCTTTGCCCGAGGCCGAGCGCCTGGTGGCCTCGATACAGGCCAAAGGCGCACGCCTGGCCGTCCCTGGCGTGGTCGATCTATCCGACCTGGCGGCCGAGGCCCAGGGCGTCGCCAAGATCGTGCTGGAAGCCGTGCAGATCATGCTTTTTCGCCTGGCCTTGCAGATGGCCCGCGACGACTACGAGGACAGGCGCGAACGCCAGCGCCAAGGCATTGAGTTGGCCCGCCAGGCCGGGCGGTACAAGGGCCGCCGTGCTGATCCGAAGCGCCGCGCCCAAGTTGTCGCGCTGCGCAAGTCCGGCTACAGCATCAACAAGACCGCCGAGCTGGCCGGGTACAGTGCGGCCCAGGTGAAACGGATATGGGCCGAGGTCAGCCAGGCCGAAGCGAAGCAGCACGGCGCGTTCGTGGAGGACGCATTGACGGAAGCCGATGCCCTGGCCGCTGTCGGCCAGGATGAGCGCCAGGAGGAAAGGGCATGAAGAAGCCGAACCAAGACGACGAGCCGTTTTTCATCACCGAGGAGATTGCGGCCGAAATGATCGCCGGCGGCTATGAGTTCGAGCTGCCGCCCATTCCTTGCACCATCCGCCTACGCGACGTGCTGGAGCGCATGACCGATGCTGAGCTAGCATTGCAGCCGGGCGAGATCGCCGACCAGGAGCGTGAACGCTGCCGGCGCAAGCCGTGTTCAACCTCATGATCTGGTCATGGTATTTTTCATGGCACTGAGCCTGATAGTTCTTGCAAATTGTTGTCACTAAAGGGTTTTGTGTGCTTGTTTACAATCGAGTGGGAGTGACGGGCACTGGCTGGCAATGTCTAGCAACGGCAGGCATTTCGGCTGAGGGTAAAAGAACTTTCCGCTAAGCGATAGACTGTATGTAAACACAGTATTGCAAGGACGCGGAACATGCCTCAT
>NZ_VPBF01000078.1:0-3619 GCF_013418865.1 Acinetobacter sp. YH12117 | reverse complement strand
ACTTGTATAGGGAGTTAGATAACGAAGGAACTAAGAAATTCTTGCGTTGGGATCAGTCGATTAAAACTACCAATATGCGCCGTATGTTGAAGCAATCGGCATTGGTTAGAGACAATAACTTTAAAGGCGGACTCAAAGAATACGCCAAAGAAATGGGTAAAATCGGTAAGTTTGCGACACAATTAAAAATAGCTGGTTATGTGTCTATTGGTGCGGATGTTGTGAGTTCAAGCGTAAAAGTGTATGAAGCTGCACCTGAGGATAAAGCAAGAACAACGGTTGTTGAGACTGCTAAAGTTACCGCAGGCATTGGTGCTGGATTAGTGGTAAGTGCTATTGTTGTTGGTCTTGCAACTGGTGGAACTGGACTTATAGTCATTGGGATTGTAGCGTTAACGGGAGCTGGAGCATCTAAAGCTTTTGGTGATATTAGTGGGGATGTTGCTGGTGGATTGTATGACATTGTGGCTGATAAATAACAATGGATAAACTTATTTTAGTATTTCAAAAAATGCCTATGGGGGCACTAGCATTCTTTTTCCTTATAGCGATGTTTTTACTATACTTTGTTATGTATGTATATGTTTGTTTAAATTTGAGAGGGATTTGCAGGATTGCTTTTGGTAATGAAAGAAAGTACAAAGCACCATTAGAGCCTTTTGATTTTATATACATTAGCTTTATACCTACTACTTTTTGGAGGGAGCTGTTGCATTTAAAGAAAGGGATAAAGTTTAAAAGTCTTTATAGAAAAGATTTCTTCCTAAAAATGAATCAAGAGCAGTTAAAGAGCTTACTAACAAGCTTCCCAGTTTTTTTTATTTTACAATATGTGATTCTGTTTTCTGGAATTTTATTTATGTCACTAATGTTGGCGTCATATTATTTTGAACTAGGTTAAATAATTGTGTTAAAAGCCGAGATCGATAATTACATCTCGGCTTTTTATTAAGTTTTATGACTATGTGTTTATCGCTACGTATGTCGTGAGTTCAAGCATAAAAGTGTATGAAGCTGCACCTGAAGATAAAGCAAGAACAACAGTGGTTGAGACAGCAAAGCTAGGAACTGGAATTGTTGCTGGCACATTTACAGCAGCATTAATTGTCGGTTTGGCTACAGGTGGCACAGGATTAATTGTTATTGGAATTGTAGCAGTATCGGCTGCACTTGCTACAAAAAGTGCATCAGAACTTACAGGATATGTTGTAGGTGAAGCCTATGACTATGTGGATGAAGCTAGGAATAAATAATGTTGGGAATTTTATTGTCCATGTTTGAAGATAGACCAGGTTTATTTATTAGTTTAATAGGTCTTTTTTTCTTTGTCTTACTATGGTTTTTTTTAATAAGTCTCTATATTTATACCAATATTTATTTAAAAGGAATTTGTAAAATAGTATATAAGGATGAGAAGAGATTTAAAAGATTAATGGAACCCTTTGATTTTTTTTATTTGAGTATCTTACCCAGTGCATATTTGAAAGAGATATTAAATATAAAATTTAATACATCATTTAAAGCCTACTATGGGAATAATGTATATTACAAAATAGGTGACTCTCAGTTAACAGAGTTGTTGAGAAATTATCCAATGTTCTTTTATCTTCATTACTCTTTCATGTTGTCAGGTTTTCTCGGTATATGTCTTCTATTTTTGGGTGTAGGATTAGAGAAGTATATTTTTTAAATAAATTTTAGCGATCTATTGAAAACCGAGTTAATATCTCGGTTTTTTTCTTAAAATAGCAGGTTATGTGTCTATTGCTACGGATATTGTAGGTTCGAGCATAAAAGTGTATGAAGCTGCACCAGAGGATAAAGCAAGAACAACAGTTGTTGAGACTGCTAAAGTTGGTGCTGGTATTGGTTTTGGAATTTATGCAAGTTATTTAATTGTCGGATTTGCGACAGGTGGAACAGGATTAATTGTTATTGGTATTGTTGCTGCTGGAGCTGCTATTGCCGCTAAAGGTACATCTGAGATTGTTGGATGGGGTGCAGGAACGGCTTATGATGTTATTGAAGAAAATGTGAGCAAATAAGTATGGAAATTATACTAATTTTATTTAAAAAAATTCCATTCATAACGTTGGGGCTTTTATTTTTTATTTTGCTGTGGGTATTTTTCATAAGCCTTTATATCTATACCAATATTTATCTAAAAGGAATTTGCCAAATTTTATATAAGAATGAGAAACGATTTACAAGATTGATGGAACCATTTGATTTCTTTCATTTGAGTATGTTGCCCAGTGCCTATTGGAGAGAATTATCAAATATAAAGTTTAATACTTCTTTTAAAACCTACTATGGGAATAATTTATATCAAAAAATAGGTGATTCCCAGTTAAAGGAAATGTTGAAAAAGTATCCTGTATTTTTTTATCTACATTACTTGGTTATAGTGTCAGGTATTTTAGGTACTTTATTTATGCTTTATGCATACATTCATGCACATTATTTTTAAAAAGATTTGAAACTCTATCAAAAACTAAAACCGAGTGGCTTTGTTGCATAAATATGTAAGCATCTGATTTAAATAAATTTAATTTTGGATCAAAAAACAATCAAAACTTTTAAAATCATATAGTTATGAAATCTTTGTGCAACACAGCCAAACCGAGTTAATGTCTCGGTTTTTTTCTTAAAATAGCAGGCTATGTGTCTATTGCTACGGATATTGTAGGTTCGAGCATAAAAGTGTATGAAGCTGCACTAGAGGATAAAGCAAGAACGACAGTTGTTGAGACAGTGAAGTTAGGAACTGGAATTGTTGCTAGTACATTTACAGCAGCTTTAATTGTTGGTTTGGCTACAGGTGGAACAGGATTAATTGTTATTGGTATTGTTGCTGCTGGAGCTGCTATTGCCGCTAAAGGTACATCTGAGATTGCAGGTCACTATGCTGGTAAATCATACGATTTAGTTGAAAAAGTTATGGAAAATAAATGATAGAGTTTATTATTAAGTTATATAAAACTGAACCTACAACATTTATCGGAATGGTCGGGCTTTTATTCTTTATTTTATTGTGGATCTTCTTCATAAGTCTTTATATCTATACCAATATTTATCTAAAAGGAATTTGTAAAATTATATATAAGGATGAGAGAAAATTTAAAAGACTAATGGAACCATTTGATTTCTTTTATTTGAGTATGTTTCCCAGTGCTTACTGGAGAGAAATATCAAATATAAAATTTAATACCTCATTTAAAGCTTTTTATGGGAATGATAGATATCACAAAATAGCTGATTCACAGCTAAAAGAAATGTTGAAAAATTATCCCTTATTCTTTTATTTACATTATTTGGTTATTGTGTCAGGTATTTCAGGTACATTCCTCCTATTTTTTGCATACTTTTTAGAACAGTATCTTTAAAATTTAGAGTTCTATTGAAAACCGAGCTTAATGTCTCGGTTTTTTTCTGGAATGTGGCAGGTGAGCCTACAAACATAGTGAATGAAAAATAATTGCTAAAATATGCTGTGTGATTCATAGAGATCGTTTCAATTTAGCGATCTCTAAATCCATCTTGTAATTGGCGTGTTGAATCCGTTCATTGGATGGGTTGTATTGCTTCTGGACCTCATCAGAGAAAGGGGTTTCTTCAC
>NZ_VPBF01000077.1:0-3704 GCF_013418865.1 Acinetobacter sp. YH12117 | reverse complement strand
GTGATGGGAGAGCATGTTCAAGAGTGGATTCTAAATGTTCAGATAAAGACATAAAAAAATGAGCGTATTTACATACACTCATTTTTACTACATTTTACTAAAATTTGCTTAACTGACTGGCATTACCCAATCCTGGGGCTTTTCTGCTTTTCAGCCAATACCTGTCTTATTCATCAACATCGGTATCTAGGTCAACCCGACCCGGCTGTCCACCACGAGGATGTTCTTTTTTCTCAAAGACATGCTCCAGACTACGTTTTAAACGGTCAATGGCGCCATGAATTGCGGTATCGACATTATGACCACGATGATTGACCACCACAGGCTTCAAGCCGGCCGGGCGCGCTTCAATCATACATTTAATGTCGTCATCTCCGCCTTTGTCCCCGTTTTCATCACTTAAATGTACGGAAAAATGGGTAATACGCTCACTATGGCGTTTAAATTCATCACTTAGCTCTGCACGTACGTAACTAATTAATCGTTCGCTACCTTGGATGTTCTTATCTGTACGGATTTCAATATTCATAATCTCATCCTCTCTTTCTTTCGTTTTCTGAATCTTTTTTGTGCAAAACTATTTTATCTTGGCACGTTTGTCGCTTGCTGTTTTCCAGCATATTGAACATCTTCAACCTAATTTGGACGCTACCCTCCACATTGAACGATGAACACTTTTGAGTCTGCAGAACCGTGTCCTTATACTTTGAATATCGGGCCTAACTCAAAAATATGCAAGCAATATTTGATAAAAATTAGCAAAAGGATAACCTGTTGTGACAACTGCTTACTTGCGTGGTCAGGCACTGATTGACTCAATCCGCTCTGCCCCTTATTCACGTGATTTAATTGGCTATCATGGCCAACCGCCGCATCCGCAGTGGCCGAATCAGGCACGTATTGCAGTGCAATTTGTGCTGAATTATGAGGAAGGCGGCGAAAATCATATTGAACATGGTGATGCCGGTTCTGAGCAGTTTTTATCTGAAATTGTCGGTGCGGCCAGCTTTCCGGCCAGACATATGTCGATGGATTCGATGTACGAATATGGCTCGCGGGCCGGTTTCTGGCGTATTCATCAGGAATTTCAGCGACGTCAGTTACCGATGACCATTTTTGGGGTCGGTATGGCGCTGGCGCGGAATCCATATGTGGTCGAGGCCATTCAGCAAGCCGACTATGATGTGGTGTCGCATGGGCAACGCTGGCTACATTATCAGAGCATGGACATGGCCACTGAACGCCAGCATATGGATCAGGCGATCAGTGTCTTGGAAACCCTGTTTGGTCATGCACCCATTGGCTGGTATACCGGCCGCGACAGTCCCAATACCCGCCAGTTACTGGCCGAATTTCCACAAATTCAGTATGACTGTGATTATTATGGCGATGATTTACCGTTCTGGCAGACGCTGACCAATGCCCAGGGCCAGTCACGGCCGCATTTAATTATTCCCTACACCCTCGACAGCAATGATATGAAATTTGCCGCTGCAAGCGGCTTTAATAGCGGCGAGCAGTTTTATCAATACCTGAAAGATGCTTTTGATGTGCTCTATGCCGAAGGGGAAACTGCACCCAAAATGCTCTCGATTGGTATGCACTGCCGTCTTTTGGGGCGCCCGGGACGCTTTAAAGCCCTGCAATGCTTTTTGGACTATATTCAGTCGCATCCACAGGTCTGGATTTGCCGCCGCGGTGATATTGCTACGCATTGGTATCGCCATCACGCACCAGAACTCATCAAATAAAGAAAACTCGCACCAGCCTTGTGCAGCTTTAGCCGTCTCAGTGAAAAATTGGATTTTCACCGAAATTTGGCACTGATATTGCACTTTTAGCAACAAAATTAAATGTAATGATGAGACCCTTACTGTGCAACTGGATCAATTTAATCAGGCCCCTGAAGCTGAGATTCACCAATTCTTGCAGCAATGTGTACATATTCCGGCATGGGCAACTGTCATTGCCCAACAGCGTCCTTTTGAGAGTATCGAGCAACTTTTAGAGTTTTCACGGCAGCTGGCCAGCCACTGGAGCTGGCCTGAGATTCAGGCCGCACTCGCAAACCATCCTCGAATTGGTGAAAAACAGGCACAACAAGAGCTTACGGCACAGGAGCAGGTATTTTCAGCCCGGGAACAGGCTGCCGTCCAGCTCAATAGCGACACCCAGCAGGCACTTTTACAGGGTAATCTGGCCTATGAAAAAAAATTCGGGTTTATTTTCCTGATTAAAGCCTTTGGCTTGAGCAGTGAAGATATTCTGCAAGCCTTACAGTATCGTCTGCTGAATGATGCCGACACTGAACAGCGCATTGTGCAGCAGCAACTCTCAGACATTGCCTTACTGCGTTTAAACCAGGAGCTTCAGTCATGATCAGCACCCATATTTTAGATACCCATTTGGGTCAACCGGCTACCGGCGTGAAAATCCGGCTATTTAATCAGCAACAACAGTTACTGGCCGAAGCCGAAACCAATACCGATGGCCGGGTCACGGCCGCCGATTTTGCTTTGGCCGACTGTCCGGAAGGCTCATATAGTCTGGAGTTTTATACTGCGGCCTATTTTGAACGAAAAGGCCTGGACAGCTTCTTTCCTAAAGTGGTGATTTACTTCCAGATTAAGGAGGCGACACAGCATTATCACATCCCGTTATTGATCAGTCCTTTTGCCTATTCGACCTATCGCGGCAGCTAAATTTGGTCGGAAAATTGCCAATAAAAAGTTAAATTTGGCTTTATTTTTGCTTAATAACCTGTATCCTTGACACGCTTTTTGGGGAAGACGAAGACACCGTTATGAAACTTACGCAACTTGCTGCACTTTGTGCATTCTCAACCGCTGCTGCCTTCACTCAGGCGAGTCCTATTGTATGGCAAGACTTTAGCTTGACTGGTCTTTATGGTGAAAACTACGAGTTAGGAGGCACTGAAGACCGTACCACCTTAACTGCTGAATACGCAGCTAAACTGAAATATGCAGATGTATTCTTCTTTGTTGACCAGCAATGGGATGGCAACAATGACGATTCAACTTACTTTGAATTGGCACCACGTTTAAGCCTAGGCGAAGTGACTGGTCAAAATCTGGCATTTGGTCCAGTGAAAGATGTGTTAGTCGCAACAACTTGGGAGCACAACGCAGGGCACGGTGGCAACCCTGAGTTCAACAACTTCTTATATGGCGTTGGCTTTGCTTTAGATATTCCATATACCCAATATGCGAACATCAACTTCTATCGTGCTGATAATGATACGACAGATGATGATTATCAAATGACCATCACCTATGCTGTACCATTTAAACTGGGCAATGAAGACTTCCTGGTTGATGCCTTCCTAGACTGGTCAACTGCTGAAGGTACTCAGCATGCCAGCGAATTAAACTGGACTTCTCAGTACAAATGGAATGTGGGTAAACACATTTCTCCAGAAACACGTTTATACGTGGGTATTGAACACTCAGTATGGAACAACAAATTTGGCGTAAAAGGCGCAGACCAGAATGATGTCAGCGCACTGGTGAAATACCATTTCTAAGTCGTATACATAACCTAAAAAAGCAGGACTCCGGTCCACTGCTGTCCCATAGTTTGCTTTAAATAAAAAAACCTGAGTCCTAACAGTTAAAATATGAGTGTAAACAAACACTTTAACGACCAGGATTCAGGTTTTGTCACATCAGAATACCGTATTTCAT
>NZ_VPBF01000076.1:0-3765 GCF_013418865.1 Acinetobacter sp. YH12117 | reverse complement strand
TTGAAACACAAATCATTGACATAGTTCCAGACAAAATTAACTTCAGATGCCAATTGGTCTAGCACCTTACAATGTTTGTCTTTTATACGTAATTTAAGTGTTTTCATGGGCTTATATTAGCTCATATTAGGCTTGAAATATTGGTTTTTAGCAATTAAACGACATTTCATGTCGTGTCGCTTATATCTCTGACCTGAAAGACAGAGGTTTACGCTCCATTTGATAAAAAATGAACACGTATGCTTTATCCAGCTTTTTTAGATGAATGGCGGTAGATCGGCCGTATTTCTCAGTGAAAATAATGACCTACTTTTATGCTACACTCGCTTTTTTTCATACTAGGTTCATGCTTGTGTCTGATTTAAGTTTTGATCGTCTTTATGAATATTTCTGCAAAGTACCCAGTGTTCAAAAAAACTTGATCGATGCCTATGGCACAGATGGTGCTCAGGCATGGTGGTTTAAATTTCAGATTAATGTAGCACACCCACTGGCCTGGCAAACCGTACAGGAACTGGGTCATGTGCTGAACTATATTTCCAAGAATGAACGTTTGCCAACGCAGTTTTTACCGGTATCGCCACCACCTTATATGAATGGTGAAGCCAAAGATTTCCTGTCTTGGGTAATCCAGTGTAACCATGCCGATTTCCCGCCCGATGTGGTCTGCGACTGGCTGGAAGCGCGTTTGCCGAATCCAGTTGAGGATGAAAGCCAGTGGAAAATTAAAACCGATCTGAGCGAGCTGGATGAGCTGTCCGATAAAGATCTGGATGAACTGGTACCACCGAATCCGGGGCAAAACTAAGCGTCAAACCTTAATACTGACCTCTCCCCGACTCTCTCCTAGAAGGTTAAGGAAAAGCGTGTCTCCCTAACCTTCTCTTACGAGGAGGAGAAAAAGCTATTGTTCCTAACTCTCTTGCAAGGAAGGGGAAAATCGCTTCTCTCTACCCCTCTCTTAAAAGGTGGAAGAAAACTCATTCTTCCAGCTCTCTTATAAGCAGAAGCCACGGCTCACAAACAGAAGCTTGGAATGAGGGAGGTTAGAACGTCGACCAGCCACTCCATTCCATCAAACGATACAGTCCATATTTCAGCGTCGATTCATCGGCATACTGGGCATAATCCACACTCATCTGACGGCCATTCAAATTTGACCAGGCGGTATCAAAATACTGCTGGGCATCTTGAAATACCGGTGCTTGAGCCGGGCCTAACACGCGTAAATTGGTTTCCAGATTATAATTTTTTAAATTCCGCGCGGTGAAATTGGCCGAACCTAAAATCATCTCCTGTTGCTGGGCATTGCGCTTGATCAGCATTTTGCTATGACATTGCTCGCCTTGGGTATTACACCAGCGCAGTGGAATGCCGGCCTGATGTAATTCTGCTGCCACTGGCCGGTTCGGTACACCATTTTTTTCCAGACCAAACGCATCTTTATTAGCATCCAGCAACACCCGCAATTTCACCCCACGCTCATGGGCTGCAAGCAGGCTTTTGATAATCTGGCGCTCGGACAGATAGAACATCACCAGATCAATCTGTTCATTGGCTTTAGCGCTATTGATCAGGTTTAAAGTCGCATCATAAATGGCTTTTTCAGTCAGCACCTGCACCTGCGGTTCAGTAGCAGCGGCCTGAAACTCACCGACAATCACCCCGGGAATATTGCTGCCGGACATGAGCGCCACCGACTGCTCGGTTTTTAGAATATCTACCGCGGTGTTGCCTTTGACCACCAGCGCCACATTGGAGTGATGAGAACTGGCATCATGCGGATTCATTGAGGTCACCAGAGCTTCCCAGCCGTCCGGGGTATCAACCACAATGGTTTTACGGTGGTTGGCCTTAAAATTTAGCAGCTCGGAATAACTACGCAGGGTGATTTTGCCCTCACCAAACGGATTGGCCAGCCAGCCGGCATCCGGATTATTGCGGATGCCCTGACAGCAGATGTACCAGAACCCGGACCACATCGGATTGGAAGCGCGTAGCGGGGTTAAATTGGTTTCGATCACATCAATTCCGGCCTGGCGCAGTTGCCGATAATGCTCTGGCGCAAGCCCGCCATAAACCGAGTTAATCGGATCGGTAATCAGCTTGATTTCAATATCCGGCTGGGTACGGCGTTTTTGAATCAGTGCATCAGTCAATTGCTGACTGAGCGGTTGATGCTGGGCCTGTGATGCTCCGGTTTGCGGATTAAATAGAAACATATCCAGCACAATTAAACTTTGTGCTTCATCAATCAGGCGCAGCATTTCATTAAAAATCTGATGATCATAATGCTGCTGGCCCTGTGCATCCAGATAGGTCTGATCGGCCAGAAATTTGACTTCGGCATGACGTAGCGGTCCCGCATAATTCAAACCATCCGGTAAGGGCTTATAGGTATGATACAGTGCCGAGGATAAATAGCTTAACGCCAGCAGGCCCATCATCACGCCCAGATAACGCCGTGGTGACCAGTTCAGTTTATTGTGAATTCGTTGAAAGATACGCATAAGAAAAAACCTAACCCAATCAACTCAGGCTAGGTTTTCTTCAGGCTTTTTTCAAGAGGATTTCCGTGACATCCTCTTGATTTTGGCAATAAATTTAAGTTCTGCTTAGAAGTTATATTCTAAACCAACGGTAAAATTACGGCCCACTTGCGGAATATTGGACAGGAATGAGGTGTGTGAATAAACTTGATCATCCAGCAGGTTATTGGCTTTAAAGAACACGCGGTAGTCCTGGTTATTCGCCATGGCACCTGCATAAGCCAGACCGACATTGACCATGTTATAGCCTTGGGTTTCCTGTTCATAGCTGGCAATCTGGTCCTGTTTAAAGACATGATAGTACTCTGCCAGACCTGACCAGCCATCAGCAAAATCGGCTTCTACTTTGGTACCTAAACGGCCTGCTGGTACACGCGGTGCGTTTTCACCATCAATTTTGCCACGCACATAGTCACCAAACAGGCTGACTTTATAAGCATCGTTAATGGCATAGCCTAACTGCGCTTCTGTACCGTAGAAACGGGCTTTGTCTTGTTTATAATCAACTAGACGGAATGTTCCTTCGCTGTCGGTTGTTGAGCCATAAATATAGTTATCAAACCAGTTGTGATAAACATGCACATGATAGTCGAGTTTTTCACCTTCATAATGCAGACCTAACTCAAGGTTATTTGACTTCTCAACATCCAGATCCTCATTTCCACGCTCATAGGTATTGGTGGCAAAGTGAATACCGTCCGCATACAACTCTTGTGCCAGTGGTAAACGTTGCTGATGCGAGCCAACCACAGAAAGCTTATAGTTTGGAGCAAATTCCCAATTGGCTGCTGCTGAACCTGACACACCGGTATCCGAATAGTCTTTTTGAGTTGAATCTACATCAATTTTTTGATGTTCTACACGTGCACCCAATTCCACATGCACATCACCAAACTGCTTATGTTCTAAACCAAACAGGCTATATTTTTCCGTTTTAGTATCTGGCATTAAGACTGATTCATGAAAATGATCATCATGTGGAACCATCTCACCGGATAAATCAATATTTTGTTGACTATATTGGGTACCAAAGACCCCTTCCCAACCGGCGACTGGTTTATGTACCAATTCTAAACGGGCATCATAACCTCACTGCTGTCCCATAGTTTGCTTTAAATAAAAAAACCTGAGTCCTAACAGTTAAAATATGAGTGTAAACAAACACTTTAACGACCAGGATTCAGGTTTTGTCACATCAGAATACCGTATTTCATGA
>NZ_VPBF01000075.1:0-3773 GCF_013418865.1 Acinetobacter sp. YH12117 | reverse complement strand
TGTTCAAATGGCGATTCAGCGTTTAATTGGTTTTGGGAAAAAAGAAGAGTTTAAGGAAATTTTGGCAATTTTAAGAAAGCAGAATCCTGATAGGATAAGGGTTCTGTGAAATTTGTCGTGTACAGAGTATTTTTTTAGTACATTTACGGCGTTAGAATGACTTTACGACGGTCTTCTTCCTTTTTATCAAAAATACGGTAACCTTCCGCAGCATCTTCCAGTTTCATGCGATGGGTAATAATCACATCTGGAGACAGATCTCCATTTTCAATATGTTCGAGCAACTGCGGCAAGTATTTATGCACATGGGTTTGCCCCATTTTAAAAGTCAAACCTTTATCAAAGGCATCACCAAACAGGAAGCCATGAATTGGACCGGCATAAACCCCCGGTACACTCACCACACCGCCGCGGCGGACTGCTGCAATACATTGTCTGAGCGCTGAACCACTCGAACCTTCTAATTTCAGGTTGGTCATTACGGTTTCCAGAACACTCCCTTTGGCCTCGAAACCAACGGCATCAATAACTGCATCAACACCACGATAACCTGCTGTATTTTGAATAATAAATTCAGCTGCATCGACTTCATCAAAGTTGACCGGAATGACCCCATAGGTTTGATGAGCAAATCGCAAGCGATAAGGGTGATGGTCTACCATGAAGATCTGTTCGGCACCGAGCATCCGTGCACAAGCTGCAGATAACAGACCGACTGGACCAGCACCATAAATTGCCACTGTAGAACCACGGGTGACTTGAGCATTGGTTACTGCCTGCCAGGCTGTTGGCAGAATATCGGTCAGGAATAATACTTTTTCATCAGGCAAAGAGCCGGGAACCTTAAACGGTCCGACATTACCTTTGGGAATTCGCACATATTCAGCCTGACCACCCGGAACACCACCATACAGGTGGCTAAAGCCAAACAAGGCCGCTCCTGGTGGAATCTGTTTTTTATTCAGGATCGCACCACGACCCGTATTGGTATTTTCACAGGCAGCCATGAGTTCATGTTCACAGAAAAAACAGTGACCGCATGCAATGACAAAGGGAATGATCACCCGGTCACCTTTTTTGACTTCTGTCACTGCAGGGCCGACTTCTTCTACAACTCCCATAAATTCATGGCCGAAAATATCACCGTCTTCAGTGGCCGGGATTTTACCCCGGTATAGATGTAGATCTGAGCCACAGATAGCGGTGGCTGTCACCCTTAAAATAACGTCATCTGGTTCCTGAATCACTGGATCTGGAACAGATTCAACTCGTACATCCCGAGCACCATGATAGGTAAGAGCACGCATGCGGATTTCCTCTCTAGTTCAACATAAATAGTCTCAAATAAGGCTGCTGATTATTAAAAAGCCTTTTTATTAGAGCCTTATAACCTGACCTAGAGCTGTAAATTAATGTATGAAATAAGGAAGCCGAGTGTTTAAAAAATAAACTTATATAGTACTTGCGTAATTCACTACAAAATATGTCAAAAATCGAGTAAATGATTAACCAAGCTGAGAAGTGTAGGAAAATAGGTAAGAGAAAAGATTTACTAATAGCAGAGAAAATATAAACCCATAAAAAAAGGATCAGTAACTATAGTTAATGATCCTTGAAGCTTTAAATGAATATTAAAATTAACTTTCCTGGAAAGACTGTTCCAGTTCTTCTAATTCCATCATCAGTTCTTGCATCTGTTCTTCAGCAGTTTCCAGTTGTGCTTTCAGTTCAGTCTGCTCATTCATGAGCTTAAGCAATTCATCCTTACGCGCTGCATCATACAGACCAGTATCTGCCAGCTTTTCTTCAATTGCAGCGAGTTTTGGCTGCAACTTTCCGATCTGGCTTTCACATTTTTCAATATTTTTGCGAATCGGCCGAGTCTGCTCACGTTGGCGAGCAGCCTCCTTGCGTTGGGTTTCTTTATCCATTTTACTCGGTACAGATTTCGCTTCAGCTTGCTGTGTTTTCACCACTTCAGCAGTTTTAGGCGCATTTTTTAATAATTCTGCACGTGCCTGACGTAACCACTCGGCATAAGCCACCAGATCACCATCAAATTCAGTACATTTGCCGTTATGAACTAACAGCAGCTCATCACAGACACTGGCGATCAGCTGACGTTCATGCGAAACCAGCACGACAGCACCCTCGAAATCTTGTAGTGCCATCGTTAAAGCATGACGCATATCCAGATCCAGATGGTTGGTTGGTTCATCCAGAATCAGCACGTTTGGACGCTGCCATACGATTAATGCAAGTGCTAAACGGGCACGTTCACCACCCGAGAAACTTTCACTTGGTGTATCCATGCGTTCGCCGCTAAAGCCGAAGCTGCCGAGGAAAGAACGCAAGCTGGCCTCACTAATTTTAGGATCAGCGATACGTGCCAGCTGCAACATCGGGCTGGCGCTACCATCCAGTGCATCCATCTGGTGCTGGGCAAAGTAGCCAATATTTAACAATTCTGAGTCTTTACGAAGACCTTTAATTAAAGCTAAATCACCGACGAGAGATTTAATCAGAGTCGATTTACCAGCACCATTCATCCCCAGCAGACCAATACGGCTATTTGGAGTAATTTGCAGGGTAACATTACGCACAATCAGCTTATCGCCATAACCGATATCGGCATTTTCCAGTTGTAGTAATGGTGAACTCATTTTGGTTGGTTCACGGAAGCTGAAAGTAAACGGCGTATCTACATGCGCAACAGAGAGTTCCTGCATACGCTCCAGCTGCTTGATTCGGCTCTGGGCCTGTTTTGCCTTGGTGGCTTTGGCCTTAAAACGGTCAATAAATTTTTGTAGATGGGCACGCACTTCAAGCTGCTTTTCATAGGCTTGTTGCTGCTGTGCCAGACGTTCGCTACGGGTACGCTCAAAAGTCGAGTAATTACCGGTATAAAGTATCAGTTCCTGATTTTCGATATGTAAAATATGATCGGTAATGGCATCCAGGAAATCCCGGTCATGTGAAATCAGCACCAAGGTGCCTTCATAGGATTTGAGCCAATCTTCTAGCCAAAGAATCGCATCTAAATCTAAATGGTTGGTCGGTTCATCCAGTAATAACAGATCAGAACGGCTCATCAAAGTACGCGCCAGATTGAGACGCATACGCCATCCCCCCGAAAAACTGGCAACATCCAGCTCGGATTGATAATCCATAAAGCCCAAACCTGCCATCAGCTGTGAAGCCTTAGAGGGTGCCACATAACCGGAAATTTCGTCAAAGCGGCCATATAGGCGTGCCAGTTCAGCATCATCCAGCTGTTCAGGATGATTCAGCTTTTGTTGGATATCCCAGTATTCCTCATCGCCAGACAGGACAAAATCAATCGCCTTCATATTCAAGGCTTTGATTTCCTGGGCCATATGCGCCACAGTCCAGACTGCAGGACGGGTCAGGGAACCACTGTCAGACTCAATCCCACCCAATAGTGCTGAAAATAGGGTCGACTTGCCGGCTCCATTGACACCGGTCAGGCCAATTTTCCATCCAGGATGCAATTGCATGGAGGCTTTCTGGAAAAGGATGCGTCCACCGCGGCGTATGGTTAACTGATCTAACTGAATCATGGAACTGTACTGACATTCGACAAGAAGAATGGCGCTATTCTAAAGGAAAGCCCATCAAAATAAAAGGCACTGTTGCAAATAGTCGGTGGTGATAAACTTATCATCCCCTTTTGCTGATGGAGCTGCACATGAACCCATTCAAAGGCCGGCATTTTCAGCGTGACATCATTCTGTGGGCCGTACGCTGGTACT
>NZ_VPBF01000074.1:0-3981 GCF_013418865.1 Acinetobacter sp. YH12117 | reverse complement strand
CTATGAATAAATACACAGAAATGATAAATTCGTAAATGGACATAACATGAGGTAGTTTTCTTAGTCGAAATCTAAATTGTGTTATGTCCTTTTTATTTCAAGAGTTTAGAAAGTTGAGATTCGCGTTGTTGATGAAAAAGATTATTTCACCTCAAAAACCTTTTTAGTTGCTAAAGATGGGGATGTAATACATGATTCACAAGTTATAATTAATATAGCCGATATGGATCTTTCTGACATAACTGATTATTCTGACATAATTGACTATGGTGTTAGCTATGCCTCATATGGTTCAATCAACAGAAATCCATTACTAATTGTGCCAATGGATTTGGATTTTTCGGGTCTAAAATTAGATTTTGAGGTACTAATTTACGATCTCTACGATTTTAATGAAATTTCAAATGAGTTTATTACCGTTTTAATAGGTGAGGATTTTGTATATGACAACACAAGTGTCGGTTTACAATGGATAACGATTAATGCAATCGACTCTAATGATGATACTTATGAATTCCAACTCTTAATTGCTGTCTACGATAACAATGATGAAAACTATGCAATACCTTATCTATCACATGAATTTGTCAATATACTAGGCGATTATAGGTTTCAAGAGGGATATGGTGTCGAAGGCATAAAATACGATGAAGAATCTCAAAAATTTCTTTATGCAGAATATATAGATATATATTATTGGGGAATTGATGAGCCTAAAACTTTTTACTTGTCCGAAACAAATTTTAAAAATGGCTTTTTTGCACTTACTCTAAATGTTTGGGGAATTGACGTAGACTTCACGGTGCCAGTATGAGAGTAAAATACTAAACATATTAAAATCTAATGTTTTGGTTAAATATTAACATATAAAAGTTGTGAAGAATTTAATAATCATCACATCTTTTTTTATGCAAATTTTTATTTGGTTTAAGATTTGTAACCAGTATTAGTAGTTTTTTATATGTAAAAACACCATTATTTTGTATGCTTGCTATATGTCCAATTTAAATGGCAATAGTTGACAAACTGTACGTTTCATCTTATAATTAATTATATAAACTATTAAAGATTATGCAATTAAAGGGAATTTATGGAAAGAAATATTAGGGATTCACAAAATTTCTTACACGATAAAAAATTAGTTAGTAGCCTTGTTGAAAATAGCAATATAAATAATACTGACATTGTATATGAAATAGGTCCGGGAAAAGGCATAATAACCGAACATTTATTAAGAGTAAGTAAAAGTGTAATTGCAATTGAATTAGACACCTCTTTGTATCAATTTTTAAAGCAAAACTTGAATAGTGAAAAACTAACACTTATCAATCAAGATTTTATGAACATAAAACTTCCTGATGGCAATTATAAAGTTTTTTCTAATATACCGTTTAATATGACGGGAGAAATCTTAACAAGATTACTAACAGCAATCAACCCGCCACAAGATATGTATATTATAATGCAGTACGAAGCAATGTTAAAATACGCAGGCACTCCATATTATAAAGACACATTAAAATCACTTATGTTCAAACCGTTATATGATATAAAACTGGCTTATGAGTTTTTGCCTTCAGATTTTAAACCAAAACCCAACGTGTCTATAGTTCTTGTGCATTTCCATAAAAAAGAATATTGTGATATAAAAAAAGCAACAATGTTAGAATATTGGGATTTTTTATCATATATGTATACTGCCCCAGGATTAAATTTTAAACAAAAAACAAAAAATATTTTTTCTTATGAACAGCAAAAACGTTTGAAAAAAATTATCAATTTAGATAGTGAACTAAATTTTTCCGATTGGACATATATTCAATGGATTAAAATGTTCGATACATATAAGCAGTTTGTATGCCAAGACAAGAAAAAACTCGTAGAAGGTTCTTATCAAAAACTTTTAAAAGAACAATCAAAATTAGAAAAAGTCCACAGAAGCAGAACTCAAAGATATTAAATAAAAGGGTACTTAATTGGAAAAAGGTTACTACTTATTTGCATATGAGTATAGGAAGAATAAACGCCGTTTTTCTCCAAGTCCAGCCACTGTAGACCGCGAATGACGGCCTGCTTTGCCAGTGGGTGATTCTGAATCCGGCCCGTGTAGCCATCGATCCCGCCGAAAATTCACCCGTTTTTCCCGACAGCCGGGGCCAACCCAAGCCGCCGGCATAACGCATCCCTGCCGCGGCTGAATTACCGCAGCATCGTGATCGGAATCGTTTGGGACGGGTCAGGTAAACAGACCCGGCGACAGGCCAGCCGGTGGTGCCCGGCTCTCGGGCAACGGGCTGGACTCGTTGGTTTCGGCTTTTTGCTTCAGATGGTCGAGGATCTGCTTGATCACTACCGGATCTTCAATACAGGCAATCACCTTCATGGCACCGCCGCATTCGCTGCAAGTCTCGATGTCGATTTGGAATACACGCTTGAGCCGCTGTGCCCATTTCATCGACGCTCGCCGCCCAGCGGGTGTTGGCGGCTCATCCGATACCTTGACCTTTTTGCTCCCCTTGCCCCTCATGGCAGGTGTAACCAGGGCGCGGTGCTTGCTGTTGGGCGCAAACACCCCATGAAACCGGGTAAGGTTCACACGTGGCTTCGGCACCAACGCCGACAGTCTTGCGATGAAGTCCAGCGGCTCAAAGATCACATGCGTGGTGCCGTCCCGGTACGGCGTCTTAAGCTGGTAGCGCACGTTGCCATTCTTCGTGAGCGACAGCCGTTTCTCAGACACCGCCGGGCGGCTGATGTAGTGGCACAGCCGTTCGAGTTTGCTGCGCTCATGGGCCTTGGCCGCTACGCCGGCATGTAGCGAGAAACCGGCAACCTTACCGGGCATGTCACCAAACTGATCTTCCGGGTCGCAGGCGGGCAGTGTCTGCAGGGTGAACACCTTGCGCCCTGCCTGTGGCCCCACGGCGATGCGATACGTGATGGAATGCCCCAGCAGTGGAGTCATCGCATCTTCATCCACCGCATCCAAGGCCAGGTAACTGTTTTCAGCATCCCGCTCCAGTAGGCCTTGCCGCTCCAAATAGCGGCCGACCCGATGGGCGATGGTGTGCGCCAGTTGGGTGAGTTCGGCGCTGGTCGGCGCCCTGACCCAGAGGAACCGGGCTGTTCCATTGGGACGCTCAACGTACACGCCATCGAGGAACAGCATGTGAAAGTGAATGTTGAGGTTCAGTGCACTGCCGAAGCGCTGGATCAGGGTGACGGCACCGGTCTTGGCCGCTTGGTGGGTATAGCCCGCTTTCTTGACCAGATGCGTGGCGATGACGCGGTAAACGATGCCCAACACCCGGCCCATGACCTCCGGCCGGCTGGCGAACAGAAAGCGCAATTGAAAGGGAAAGCTGAGTACCCATTGGCGCATGGGCTGTACGGGCAGAACCTCATCGACCAGTAGCGCGGCGCTTTCGGCCATACGCCGTGCGCCACAACTAGGACAGAAGCCCCGACGTTTGCAGCTGAACGCAACCAGGTGCTCAGCGTGACACGACTCACAACGCACCCGCAGAAAGCCGTGTTCGAGACGGCCGCATTTGAGGTAGTCGTCAAACTCGCGTTGCACATAGCCGGGCAGTTCCCTGCCCTGCGCCGCCAAATGGGCAGCGAACGTCGGGTAGTATTCTTCGACGATCCGATAGAGCAGGGTTTGCTCGGGCCGGTGACGCTGGTAACGACCAGTGTTCTCGTCCCGGCTGGCCATCCTGGCCGCCACTTGGGGCATGATCCGCATCCTTGCGATACTGTGTTTTTATACAGTTTATCGCTCAGCTGCGAGATATTGAAGTCTCAGCTGTGATGCCAGCCAGTGCCAGACATTGCCTGTGAGTGCCAGTCACTCCCACTCTATTGTAAACAAGACATTTTTATCTTTTATATTCAATGGCTTATTTTCCTGCTAATTGGTAATACCATGAAAAATACCATGCTCAGAAAAGGCTTAACAATATTTTGAAAAATTGCCTA
>NZ_VPBF01000073.1:0-4054 GCF_013418865.1 Acinetobacter sp. YH12117 | reverse complement strand
TAATTCAAGTGAATTTGTTTGAAAGAAGAACTTTAAAAGCTTTATTTTCACCCGATAAAATACCCATAAAACAAGAGGAAGCTCAAATGAGCTTCCTCTTGTGAAAAATTGTGGGACAGCAATGGACTCCGGTCTTGCTTTTTTTATGCCCGCAGCGGCATGATAATGCGCTCATTCCTATCCTGATGTGCTGCTTATGCGCTTTCATCTTCGTCCTGCCACCGAACACGATCTTGCTGCCATTCAGGCGATTTATAACCCGGAAGTGCTACAGCATGTAAACACCTGGAATGAACAGCCCTTTGATCTGGCACATTTCCAGCACTGGTTCCAGCAATTACAAAAACAGAATTTTCCGCTGCTGGTAGCCGAACATCTGGACACCGGACAAATTGCCGGCTATGCCGATTATTCTACCTTCCGCAGCATCAGCGGTTTTAAACATACAGTCGAACATTCGGTGTTTATTGACCGTCAATTCAGCCGGCAGGGTTTGGGCAAACAGTTGATGCAAGCCTTAATTCAACATGCGCAGGCGCATCAGGTTCATGTGATGGTGGCCGCTATTGACCATGACAATAGCGGTTCAATGGCCTTGCATCAGCAATTAGGTTTTCAGCATTGCGGCTATATGCCCCAAGTTGGAAAAAAATTTGGTCAATGGCGTGATCTGGTACTAATGCAACTCATTCTGGATCCAGCACCAGAGCAGACAGCATCAACACCAGCCGATTGACCTGTGTTGATTAAAGACACCTAGCACAGAAAATTTAATCCAGCGGATTACCGACTATATTGCTGATAATGCCTTTCATGATATGTGGCCCCTGCTCTTGGCGCAGTTCGGCATACCAGGCTTCCGTCACCTGCTGGTCTTTCATATGCGTAACATCACAGCGTTTACGCGCGCGCAGCACCAGCTCATTGGCGCGCTCATTACGTTTATTCTGGTAGCGGCTTAAGGCATCCTGCATACCCAGGGTATTAATTTGTAAGGCACGCGCCAGATAAATAGCATCTTCCATGGCCTGACAACCACCCTGCCCAATATCTGGCGTGGTGCTATGTGCGGCATCTCCCACTAGCACCACCCGGCCTTTATAAAAATTGGCGAAAGGCTCAATATCATGAATTTCCACGCGATTGGTGCGCTGTTCATCAATCGAGTCTATCAGCTGCTGCACCTGCGGACACCAGCCCTGAAAATACTGTTTTAACAGTGTTTTATACTGGCTGCGGTCATTCTCCAGTCCGGCCGCTAGCGGCACATCAAAGAAAAAATAAAAACGCTGATCGGCCACCGGCATCAGGGAAGCGCGCTTGCCTTCTCCGACAAAGGTAGTCCACTGGTCGGCCGGGGCCAGCTGTTCGGACACCTCCACCAGACCATTCCAGTTGACATAACCGGCATAACGGCGCGCGACGGTTTCATCCAGTACATAGGCGCGGGTTAAAGAGTGGGTACCATCGGCCCCGACCAGCAGTTCGGTTTGTAGCTGTGTGCCATCAGCAAAGCTGACCGTCACCTGTGAACCATCTTCCTGGAGTGCCACCATTTTCTTGCCTAAATAGATGTGCTCACGACCAAATGCATCCATCAGCATATTTTGCAGTTCCGCGCGCGACACCGGATACGGACGCTGCCCGACTTCTTCAATTAACGGCGTCAGGCTGAACTGGGTCATCACATCACCGCTCAGGCCATCGACATAGGCCAGATGATCCATCTGCCCGCCCAGCTCGGCCACCTGCTCGGTCAGTCCGAGGTAATTCAGGCACTTCACCCCATTGGACCACAGGGAAATGGCCGCGCCCACCGGAAGAATCTGCTCGGCCTGTTCATAAATACGCACTTCATGGCCAAACTTTTTTAGTGCAATCCCTGTGGTTAATCCGCCAATACCTGCACCAATAATTGTAATTTTCATTTTTCCTCCCAAGGCTTGCCTGTCAAAACTGAACAGCTGAAGCGAAAAACGTGCCATTTCATGCTTAGCCTGGGTCGCATGGCCAGAAGTTGGCACAGGCTGTGCTTCTACCCGTAGTAATAGGCCTGCTGTACAAGCCAAATCTGGCGCCACTGCCTGATTTCGATGCACGGCCGTGCCTGCTGTGAATGAACAATAAATGGAAGAGAATTATGGCCACTTTAATTGCACCAACATTTGACCTACCGCCCCAGCTTCAAACACTAACCAACCTGGCAGATACCCGTATTGGTGCAAAAGTTCTTGAATGTTCAGATGATTTTTTTGCCGATGCGCAGCGTATGCTGCAATTTGCAGCACCAGTATTTGTGGAAGATAAATTTGATGATCATGGCAAATGGATGGACGGCTGGGAAACCCGCCGCAAGCGCCATGCCGGTTATGACTGGGCCATTGTCCAGTTAGGTGTGGCTGGCAAAATTCAGGCGCTGGATATTGATACCACCTTTTTTAGCGGTAACTATCCCGCTTCAGCCAGTGTCGAAGCCTGCTATGCGCCGCAAGGTAATCTGGAGCAGGCCGAATGGCAGCCGCTTTTAGCCAACAGTATTTTGGGACCCAGCCAGCATCATCTGTTTGAAGTCAGCTCTGATGCGGTCTATACCCATGTGCGTCTGAATATTTTCCCCGATGGCGGTGTGGCACGTTTTCGCGTATATGGCGAGGTGAAAATTCAGACCACAGATCATCAGGGTACACTGGATTTACTGGCGCTTGAAAACGGCGGCCGGGTAATTACCTATAGCGATGCCCACTTTGGCCATCCACGCAATCTGATTAATCCGGGTCGTAGCATCAATATGGGCGATGGCTGGGAAACCAAACGCCGCCGCACGCCCGGCTTTGACTGGTGTATTCTGGCTTTGGGACAGGCCGGCCAGATTGAAAAAATTGATATCGACACCGCCCATTTCAAGGGCAACTACCCGGCAGAAGTGTCGATTCAGGCCGTCTATATTGAAGATGCCACCGATCCGCAACTGATTCCACAAAGCATGTTCTGGCCATTTTTACTGGAGGCGCAGCCCATGCAGATGGACCATGTGCATTCCTTTATCGAGCAGATTTTAAAGCACGATAAAATCTCGCATATCCGGGTCAATATGATTCCCGACGGCGGCATCAGCCGGATTCGCCTCTGGGGCACACTGGTGGACTAACGCACCAGCGTCGCTGTTGGCCCACTCCACAGGCTGACAGCGACCTCCATCTCTACCAGTTGATGATGACCATAAAAATACCCGCCCAGGAACTCTCAAACAACATGAAAAATACCATTCAGATTCAAGCATTGACCCTGGACAATTTTGCCCCTTTTGGTGAAGTGATTAGCTGTCAGGGACATGACTATTTTCATATTAACCATGCCCAAACCGAGCGTTATCATGCGCTGGCCATGACGGAAATTTTTGGTGAAGGACAAGCAGGCATCAGTATTTTCCGCAATATCCAGAGTACCCAAATACCGTTTCAGGTAGCAATGCTGGAGCGCCATCCTCAAGGGTCGCAGGCTTTTATTCCGATGCAGGGGCAAGCCTTTCTGGTGGTGGTGGCACCGGGTTTAAATACAGATGAGCCAGAACTCAGCCAGCTTCAAGCGTTTATTAGCGATGGTTCCCAAGGCGTGAATTACCGCGCCGGGACCTGGCATCATCCCCTGCTGACGCTGGAGGCACCCAGCGATTTTGCCGTGATTGACCGGATTGGCTCTGGTCCCAACTGCGATGTATATGAATTCAACTCACCCATCCAGATTGTTTCTGCCCAGATTTAATTCTCCATTTGGTTTGACATCCTCACCCACCTGAAAGGAGGGTGATTCCTACTGCTAGACGCTTATGCCCAAGCGCAAGTATGTTCTTGGCGGAGTTTAAATCGCGTTGATTTACACTTCCGCATTCACATTTCCATACTCTTATTCGCAAATCTGCTCTACCTTTCGGACTGCTTGCGGTGATTGCACCGCAGCTCGAACAGGTTTGGGTTGTGAATCTCTCGTTGACTTCCTCAAACATGACCCCTGCGTTCTCGCATTTATACTTGAGCATGGTTTTGAGTGCTGAAAA
>NZ_VPBF01000072.1:0-4284 GCF_013418865.1 Acinetobacter sp. YH12117 | reverse complement strand
ATTTCACTCGCCATCACATGAGTCACAAGATCTTGAGCTGATGGTGTTGTATTCAGTTTCATTAAACCTTCGGCATTGGTTACGCCTTTCTGCAAATTACCTGCTTGATCAATAATAAAATAAGGCTTATTTGCAAGTGGAATATTGTCTTTCGCTTTCACTAAATATTGAAGAATATAAGGTTGGTTAGCGACAGGCAAGGTCGGAAGTTGAGTTGAAACTTTCGCTCCATTCTTAAACAAATGCTGCCCTGCTTTTGCTTCGAATTTTGCAGGGGTAATAAAAGTAATTCCTTCTTTATTAATAATTATTTGAGAGCCACCAGCCACTTTATGTCCTTTTAATTTGACAATAATGGTCGTGAGAATACAATAAAATCCCAATCAGAGCATTAACTTTCTCGTATGACGTTTATCATCTCAATCCAATTAGAAGATAGTATTATCGTTGCTGCTGATAAACGTGAAGCAACCGAAGATTATGAATTCCTCTCGGATGATTCAGATAAGCTCTATTTTTGGAAGGATGGCATCATTGCTGGCACAGGGGAAAAAACTGTTTTAGATCGTGCAGTTGAGTTCTTTATTAAATTATCCAAATCCAATCTTGAAGACCTGCCAAAGTGCCTAAAAATATCAAGAATGATGCGAGAGTTAGAAGCACATCATTTCCATATTCAAAACTCAAAATTGACCTATTCTGAATATACCGAAACAGGTGCGCAACTTACATCAATACAGCCTGATGAGCATGGTGAATACATCGCAAAGAAATTTGAAACCAACGAGATTATATTATCTTTCTTCAATCCTGATATTTCGGCTATCGTTGCGAATCTGCAAGATTTATATGCCAATCTTAGACCATTTTCTTCATTTGAAAATCAGAATGACTGGATCAATCATTATTTGAATCATTTGTGTCAAATTTTTAAGATTCAAGCCCATAAGGATAATTTAATGAGTCCTTGTTTTGATGTGTACTTTCAAAACAAAGAGACCTATATATATGGACATATTGCCAATACACATACGGCATTAGCAATATAATTTTATTGAATGAGAGTAAGCCAATTCCCATTGTCCAGTCATAATGCCACTTCATGGTGATGTCATTTAATTCTATTTTTTACTGTGACAAATGTGACAGATCAAAATAATTTTCTTTATTACACGTAGTTATAAAATAAATCTTGTCAGTAAGCGTCCGCTGAGCCCCACTTTTTCTAACTCATTAATACCGCGATAGTGTCCACTAAAATTTAAGTGGACAGCTATTTATGGATTTAAAGACAGTTTGAACCGTACCGGGTTTGTCGGAGAGTCAATATTCTGAGATGAGAAGCATTGCTTCGCAAGACGTAGCGAAGCGTAGTGTCCCGATGACAAAACCAAAATATACCCCTGAAATCAGAGAAAGAGCGGTTCAATTATTGATTGAATCTGAAAAAGATTAGTAAGCGTCCGCTGAACACACCTTATGAATTCATCCTATAAGCCTTAATTTAGTCCCCACTTAAAAACAAGTGGGGACTAAAATTTATGACTACAAATCACCAGACATCCATCGCATCTCTTGCGAAAAAACGAAGAACATACAGTGCTGAATTTAAACAGCAGATCGTTCAGGCTTGTAAAGCACCGGACGTTTCAATTGCTTCGGTCGCTTTGCAACATGGATTGAATACAAATCTTGTATCCAAATGGATTCGCTTAATTGATGGTAAGCCAGGGAATGATCGCTCACCACTACCGAATAAACCTGCATTTATTGCCTTATCTTGCTCTGCACCATTAGATCCTACTCCTACTGACATGTTAATGGTTCAAATTACTTTACCCCACTCAAAAGTAGAAATTGGCTTGAAATGGCAAGTATCAGAAATATCTGCTTTAGCAGAATTACTCAAGGCACTTGCAACATGATTCGCATTGATGAAATCTGGCTTTCTACCCAACCTCTGGATATGCGAGCAGGGATGGATACTATCATGGCTCAGGTGGTGAGAGCCTTTGGCTCAATCAAACCGCATTGTGCTTACCTGTTCTGTAATAAACGTGGCCATCGCATGAAAGTGCTGGTACATGATGGACTGGGCATCTGGCTGTGTGCCAGGCGGCTGGAACAGGGAAAATTCCACTGGGCGCAGGTTCACCAAGGTGAAACCGTGGCCCTCAGCCCGGAACAGTTACAGGCATTAATCCAGGGTTTGCCCTGGCAGCGCATTGGACGACAGCAGGTGGTGACGATGCTCTAAACCAAGCTCGGCTATTCTGCTATTCTCCAAACGTTCTATTTCATTCTTCTCATGACCTCAGGCATACTGCGGTCATGAATACGCTGCCTGACTTAAGCCAACTGACCCATGAACAACTGCTGGAATTCACCAGACAGTTAGCGCTGCAGCATCAACAACTCGCAGAAGATAAACAACAATTAGATGCTCAAGTTCAACATCTGGAAGTATCAAATCAACAATTAGATGCCAAAGTTCAACATCTTGAAGTCACCAATCAGCAATTAGATTCTAAAGTTCAGCATCTTTCTATTCTCAATCAAAAATACGAGCATGAACTGGCGCTGTTTAAACAGCACAAATTCGGCAGTAAAAACGAACATCTCACCGCAAAACAAATCCATCTGTGGGATGAGGCGGTCGAAGAAGATATCGCAGCAGTCGATCTGGAACTGGAGCGGCTGAATGCAGATAAAACCGATGCAGCGACACACAAAGCCAAAGCAAATAAACCTAAACGTCGACTGCTGCCGGATCATCTACACACCATCCGTATTGAGCATGAACCTGCATCAACCCAATGCAGTTGTGGCTGCCAGTTACGTCGTATCGGCGAAGATATCAGTGAAAAACTGCATTTCAGACCGGCACAGTTCTATAAGGAACAGCATGTGCGTGGCAAATGGGTCTGTGATCAGTGTGACACCCTGACTCAGCAAGCGATGCCCGCCTATGTGATTGATAAAGGCATTGCTTCACCTGAACTGCTCAGCCATGTGCTGGTATCGAAGTATGCCGATCATTTACCGCTGTACCGTCAACGTCTGATCTATCAGCGGGCGGGAATCGAGCTTTCTAGATCAACGTTATCTGACTGGATAGGTCGCTGCGGTGTAGAACTGGAACCTCTGGCCAATGCTTTAAAAGAGGTGGTGCTGCAACAGCGGGTACTGCATGCAGATGAAACACCAGTCACCATCATGCGGATGGGTGAGAATGATAAAAAACCGAAGAAAGGTTATGTCTGGGCCTATGCCACTACACAGTACAATCCAGTTCAAGCCGTGATCTATGACTTTCAGGATAGTCGTTCAGGTCAGCATGCTGAAGCGTTCCTGAAAGACTGGCAGGGCCATCTGGTCTGTGATGATTACAGCGGTTATAAAGCACGCTTTAAATCAGGTCAGGTCATTGAGGTGGGCTGCATGGCGCATGCGCGTCGTAAATTCCATGAGCTACATGTGACCGGGAAAAGTCAGGTCGCTGAACAGGCATTAGTGCTGATTCAGAAACTGTATGCGATAGAAGCAGAACTCAGGAAAAAGACCGATAGTACAGCAGAACACCGCCGCGAATACCGACAACAGCATAGTCAACCGGTGATGCAACAACTGTATGAATGGCTCAACCAACATCAACTGACTGTGCCATCGAGTTCTCCAACCGCCAAGGCGATCAATTACACTCTGAAGCGTTGGCCAGCTTTAAGCCGCTATCTGGATGATGGCAATCTACCAATTTGCAATAACTGGGTGGAAAACCAGATGCGCCCCTGGGCGTTGGGACGTAAGAACTGGTTATTTGCAGGTTCGCTGCGCAGCGGTCAGCGAGCAGCCAATATTATGACATTAATCCAGTCAGCAAAGCTGAATGGGCTGGATCCGTATGCCTATTTAAGTGATGTGCTGAAAAGGTTGCCGACACATAAAGTGACTCAGATTGAAGAATTGCTACCACACCGCTGGAAACCTGAACCGAATTAAAAAATAGGCATGGGGTTCAGCGGACGCTTACAAAGATTATCCATCGTATTGGGCTGCAATCACAGCTATTGCACCTAAGATTGGTTGTACTCCTGAAACATTGCGTGTTTGGTATCAAAAATACTTAGATCAACAAAATCCCGCCAAAGTACAACAGGTATCTGACCAAGAAAAAATGAAGCAAATGGAACGTGAAATTAAAGAATTAAAACGTGCCAATGAAATTCTACGTAAAGCAGCCGCTTTTTTCGCCCAGGCGGAGCTCGACCGCCCACACAAATAATG
>NZ_VPBF01000071.1:0-4342 GCF_013418865.1 Acinetobacter sp. YH12117 | reverse complement strand
ATAATTCAAGTGAATTTGTTTGAAAGAAGAACTTTAAAAGCTTTATTTTCACCCGATAAAATACCCATAAAACAAGAGGAAGCTCAAATGAGCTTCCTCTTGTGAAAAATTGTGGGACAGCAATGGGATTTAGAAGGGTTTTTCTACAAGAATCCCTCCCAACCTCCCTTTTTCAAAGGAAGGAGTTGATTCTATTCAGTGAATTCCCTCAGCTTCCAGAAGATGAGCAACCCTGCTGCACAGGGCAGAGGCGGTTATTCACCCTCTCCCCAGCGCTCTTCCATAGGGAGAGGGTGAAGGAATTGCATTAAATTTTCGCCGCCAACTCTGCGCCCTGACGGATTGCGCGTTTGGCATCTAGCTCACCGGCTTCCTTGGCACCGCCAATTAGATGCACATTTTTACCCGCAGCTTGCAGCTGATCGTACATAGCAGTATAAGATTCTTGTCCGGCACAGATCACCACATTTTCAACTTCCAACAGCATCGGCTGGTCATTGACCGTAATATGCAGCCCCTGATCATCAATTTTCTGGTAGCTTACGCCGGCCATCATTTTAACGTCACGGTTTTTTAAGCCGGTACGGTGAATCCAGCCGGTGGTTTTGCCCAAGCCCGCTCCCACCGAAGACGCTTTACGCTGCAATAAATAGATTTCATGATTGGAGGCTTCTACCTGTGCCGGTTTCAGGCCACCGACATGCTCATATTCGGTATCAATCCCCCATTCATCATAGAATTTTTCCGGATTCAGACTGCCACTTTCACCAGCATGGCTTAAGTATTCTGCGGTATCAAAACCAATTCCACCGGCACCAATAATCGCAACCCGTTTCGCCACCGGTCGACGCTCTTTCAGCACATCCAGATAGCTCAGGACTTTTGGATGATCAATTCCTTCAATCTCCAGCTGACGTGGAGTCACCCCGGTTGCCACCACAATTTCATCAAAACTGCTCTTGCTCAGCTCATCAAAGCTGGCCGTATGGTTCAGTTTTAGCTGAATGCGTGGCTGCAACTCAATTTGACGTTTGAAATAACGCAAGGTTTCATAAAATTCTTCTTTGCCCGGAATGGTCTTGGCAATATTAAACTGCCCGCCAATCTGGTTAGAGGCTTCAAAAATAGTGACTTCATGACCACGGTCTGCCGCATAAATTGCAAAGCTTAAACCGGCTGGACCAGCCCCAATCACCGCAATGTTTTTCGGCTGGCTCGCTTCTTTAAAGATCAGTTCGGTTTCATGACAGGCACGCGGATTGACCAGACAGGAGGCAATTTTCATGGAGAAAATATGGTCCAGACAGGCCTGGTTACAGGCAATACAGGTATTAATTTCATCGCTACGGCCCTGCTCGGCTTTTACTACAAAATCGGCATCTGCCAAAAATGGACGCGCCATCGACACCATATCGGCCTGACCGGTCGCCAGTACATGTTCTGCCATTTCCGGGGTGTTAATCCGGTTGGAGGTAATTAAAGGAATTTTGACTTCACCCTTGAGCTTTTCTGTGACCCAGCTAAAAGCCGCACGCGGCACTTTGGTGGCAATGGTCGGAATACGTGCTTCATGCCAGCCAATACCAGTATTAATAATGGTCGCGCCGGCTTTTTCAATTTCTTTGGCCAGCTGCACCACTTCTTCAAAACTTGATCCGCCTTCGACCAAATCCAGCATTGACAGACGATAGATAATAATGAAGTTTTCACCGACTTCGGCACGGGTACGTTTCACGATTTCAATTGGAAAGCGAATCCGGTTTTCATAGCTGCCGCCCCATTCATCATCACGATGATTGGTACGCTTGGCAATAAACTCGTTAATCAAGTAGCCTTCCGAACCCATAATTTCAACACCGTCATAACCGGCATATTTGGCCAGCTTGGCACAGTTGGCAAAATCGGCGATGGTCTGCTGCACTTCAGCCGAGGTAAGTGCATGCGGTTTAGACGGGTTAATAGGCGCCTGAATCGCGGATGGCGCTACAATATCTGGCTGATAGGAATAACGTCCGGTATGCAAAATCTGCAAGGCAATTTTACCACCCGCTTCATGCACGGCTTGGGTGACCACTTTATGTTTTTCAGCTTCGGCCAGGGTGTCGAGTTTATTGCCGCCTGCAAAGGTTAAGCCAGCATCATTCGGAGAAATCCCGCCGGTCACAATCAGGCCTACGCCACCTTTGGCGCGCTCTGCGTAGAATGCTGCCATCCGTGCATAACCATTTGGTGCTTCTTCAAGCCCCACGTGCATAGAACCCATAAGTACGCGGTTTTTTAAGGTGGTAAAGCCTAAATCAAGCGGGGCTAACAGATGCGGATAATTCGACATATTCTCTCCTTGGGTGGCCCAAAGCGGGCTATTTTTATGTTAATGCAACTTGTTGCATAAATTTATATGCGAATTTTGACTTTTATGCAACATGTTGCATAATATTTTAGATTCATACTTGCATGATCTCATCTATGTCTTTAGCCCATGTGTTACTCACCAGCCTGATTGAAAAACCCAGCACGGGCATTGAACTAGCCCGGCGCTTTGATCGCTCGATGGGCTTTTTCTGGAATGCCACCCATCAGCAGATTTATCGTGAATTAAACAGCATGCTCAGCAAAGGCTGGATTTCCACTTTGGCTGAAGAAGATGCCCAAGGCCGTAAAAAAACCTATCAGGTTGAGGGCGCAGGCCGGGTCGAACTGGCCGACTGGATGGTCAAGCAAAGTCCTCCGGCGCAGCTCCGTGAAGAACTGATGGTGCGTTTACGGGCCGAAGCACAACTCGGCGGCAATGAGGTCTTGCCCGAGCTAGAGCGGCATTTACAGTTGCATCAGGAAAAATTACAGCTGTATCAGGCCATTTATGCCAAAGACTTTGCCCAGCAGACCGACGAAAATCGTACCTTATATATTCATAAAATGATTTTACAGCTGGGTATCGAGCAGGAAATCGGCTGGATTCGCTGGCTGGACGCGGTGATTCCGGCGCTAAAAGCCTTTGATCAACAACAATAAAATTTCAAGGAATGAAATCTCATGCCGTATTATGTCATGCCCGATGGCGAAGGTTTATTTGTACGTGAATTTGGTCAGGGCCAACCAGTGCTGGTACTGTCCGGTTTGGGCATGCACAGCTGGCAATGGCTGCCGTTTTTGTGGCCGCTACGCAAACAGTTCCGTTTTATTATCCCCGACTGGCGCGGCTTTGGCGGTTCGAAACAGTGCCGTATTCCGGAGCTGGATGCCATTTCCAGCCACTGGCAGGATGTGCAATCCTTAATTCAGCAACTACAGCTGCAACAGTTTATGATCATTGCCTATTCGATGGGCGCGACCACCGCCATGCATGGCATGCAATATGGACAGCTGGCAACGCAATTAAAAGCCTATCTGCATATTGATCAGACCCCGAAAATCATGGTAGATGAACACTGGGCTTATGGCCTGTTTGGTCAGCAGCACAGCCACTTTAAACAGATTTTATCTGAACTGTCCGCGCTATTTACGGAACACGCACATCTTCAGTGGATTCACGATTTAAATAACACAGCCAAAGATCAACTGTTTGCTTTATGGATGCAGTTTATTGAGCTGCAAAATAACAACCCTCGCCAGCGAGCCATCTTTCGTAAAATCCTGCAACAGCCACGTTTGCAACATCTGCTGTTACCCTCATCTCGACTGGACTATATGGCCTGGTATATCCGTAACTATTTGGAGCATACCGAAGATTATCGCGAGGCCTTAAGCCAGCTAAACTGTCCTACGGTGTTTTTTAGCGGGGTGCAATCGGTACTCTATCCGGTACAGGGGCAAACCCTGATTGCCCAGAGTGTGGCACAGGCACAGCAGGTGTTATTTGAAAAATCAGGGCATACTCCGCTACTGACTGAGCCGCTGAAATTTGCCCGTGAAATTAAACGCTTTTTGTTGCAGCATCAGTAAGTATCTGCATCAATATTTATAGCGCACTCAATAAAAAAGCCGAACAGTGTGAGGTTCGGCAAAAAGCAAGTGAAGATTAGCAATCAAGGCAAAGCGCTAGGCAATTTTCCCATCAATAATGCCCTGCTGTTTTAAAGCCTGCAGTTCTTCGGCAGATTTAAAACGGGACAGAATATAGGCCGTATGTTCACCCAGTTGTGGGGGTGCCTGTCGGTATTCGACTGGGGTATCTGACAGCTTGATTGGTGATGCAATCATTTTAAATTGCGTATTTAACCTGAATCGCGGATAAGAAATTGACTTGAAAAATAAGAGGACTAGAGCCATCAGTTGAGTTATCACACCAAACTCACAACTCTAGTCCTGATGTTCAATAGTACCGAATTATTCTGCGTAATTG
>NZ_VPBF01000006.1:0-91853 GCF_013418865.1 Acinetobacter sp. YH12117 | reverse complement strand
GTTTTAATTGTTCTACCACATAGCTGATGGGTTGATTGCGAAACAAGGCAAGCCCAAGAACAAGCCAAACCACGTGCTCAGCAGGTAATTTTCTCCTTCTGATCGATGCCTTACCTGTTTGATGCAGGCTTGTTTCAATCCAATTTAAGTCAATAAGTTCACAAAAATGGCTAAGTGATGGGAGAGCATGTTCAAGAGTGGATTCTAAATGTTCAGATAAAGACATAAAAAAATGAGCGTATTTACATACACTCATTTTTACTACATTTTTCTAAAATTTGCTTAACTGACTGGCATTACTGCAAGTGCAGGGCTTTTTCGTGTTGGACTTAAATGCCTGAATACAATTAAGCCTGACCTTCTGCAGCAGCGGCTTGTGCGCGTTGCATGTTGGCTTCAAATTCAGCATCAAAGTTGATTGGCGTTAACAGCAATTGCGGGAAGCTGCCTTTGGTAACCATATCATTCACTGCTTCACGCAAGAACGGGAACAGGATGTTCGGGCAGTAGGCACCCAGAATATATGGCAGACGTTCTTCTTCTACGCCATCAATCAGGAAAATACCTGCTTGAGTGACATCTACAATAAATGCTGTATCACCGGCATTGTTGGCTTGAACAACAACTTTTAAAGACACTTCAAAGTGGGTTGGATCAATCTTTTCTGCAGAAGACGACAGATTGATATTCAGTTCAGGCTGCCATTCTTTGGTAAATACTTGTGCCCCTGGAACTTCAAAAGAAATATCTTTTGTATAAATACGCTCTAATGCCAATTGTGGTTGAGCTTGTTGTTGTTCACTCATTATTTATTCCTTAAAAATATGAACAGAAAATTAACTGAAATTATGACGCCAGTAAGTCATCGAGTTTGCCTTCACGCTCAAGGGCGTAAAGCTGGTCGAAACCACCAATGAACTGCTCATTAATAAAAATTTGTGGAACAGTACGATGGTTGGTGCGCTGCATCAGTTCAGTGCGGACTTCTGGTGCTTCGTTGGATAAATTGATTTCTTTATAGACAACGCCTTTACGCTCAAGAAGCTGTTTTGCACGTACGCAATATGGACATACAGTTGTTGAATAAATCGTTACTTCAGCCATTGCTAATCTCCTCAAGCGGATTATTTGCTTTTTACTAAAGGTAAGCCTTGTGCTTTCCAGTTACTGATCCCACCATCCAGACGATAGCTATCTGCGTGGCCTACCTGTTGCAGGGCAGTGCCGGCAATTTGACCTAAATTGCAGATAAATACCAATGGACGGTCAGCGGTTTTTAACTCTTCAATATGGCTTGAAATTTTGCTGTAAGGAATGTTGCGGCTGCCGCTGATATGGCCTTCACGGAAGTCTTTGGCATCACGTAAATCAATCAGCATGGCATTTTTGGCTTTCACCAGAATCCCTAAAGATTGTGGGGAAATTTTACGCCCGTTACGTTGGCCTTCCAAAATGAAGAATAAAACCACCAAAACTGCCAGTGTTCCAAACAAGAAGGGGTGATTCCCCATAAACTCGAACCAACGTTCCACAAGTCACCTAAATTACAATTTCAAAAATTGTCACAGAGTATAGCCTATAAATATGGTGATCAAAATCACCGCTTCAAGGGTCGGGCTGCAATTAAACTAATTTTTTTGCTGGGCTTCGTTGACTTCATCAATCAGACGTAAATAACTGTCGAGCCGGCGCGTTAAAATCTCACCCGCTGCCGCCGCCTGACGCAAGGCACATTGCTTTTCGTGCTTATGGGTACAGTTACGGAATTGACAGTGACCGAGCAGATTTTTAATTTCCGGAAAACCCTGCTGGATTTTTTCAGTCGTCAAATGCCACAGGCCAAATTCACGGATGCCCGGTGAGTCAATGAGCGCCGAACCTTCACCAAACGGAATTAAGCGGGTGGAGGTGGTGGTGTGCTGACCCAGGGCCGAGTTTTCTGAGATGATATTGGTTTTCTGCGCCGCTTCCGGCACGATGGCATTAATCAGGGTGCTTTTACCCACGCCAGACTGACCGACAAAGGCCACAGTTTCATTTTTTAAACGGTTGGACAGTTCGGTCAGATCTGCATCAGACTGGGTCTGCATCACTTCATAACCCAAATTGCGGTATTCTTGCAGTAAATCCAGAATCGGATCATTTTCGGTAAGTAGGTCGGATTTGTTCAGGATCAGCAGCGCTGGAATATTGGCATCGGCACAGGCCACCAGATAGCGGTCAATCAGACCCGGTGCTGGCTCTGGCAGCGGTGCAAACACAATCACAATCAATGAGATATTGGCGGCTACCGGTTTAACTTTGTGGTAACGGTCCGGGCGCGTGAGCAAAGACTGGCGCGGATGAATCGCGCTAATAATACCCAGGCCGGTATTCGGATCGGCCTGCCATTTAACCCGGTCACCGGTAACCAGTAATTCCAGGTTGGTACGGGTATGACAGCGCCAGATGCTGCCCAGTTCAATCGGTTTCCAGAACGGTTCAGGTTCACCTTCGGCCACCACGGGTTTTTCAGGATGCTGCTCCGGCACGGAGAGGGCTTGTACTTCCAGTTGGCGTCCATAATGCTGCACCACCAGACCTTCCAGATCATTGGAGCTGTCTATATCTTCCTGCCGGGTTTGCTGCTGTTTCTGAATGCGGCGTTGTTGCTGTTCAGTCAGGCGACGCTTACGAATTAAAGCCATTCATATCCTAAAAAAACCATGAAATCTGGAGTGCAAAAATAGCATGAAGCACGGGCAGAATGACACCCAAGAACACAGAAATTTGCTACTATAGCCGTTTTTAAGACGAATAAGATTGCACATTTATGAGCAGCACGCCTGATACCCGCTTAATTTGGATTGACCTGGAAATGACAGGTTTAGATACCGATAATGATCAGATTATTGAAATTGCCACCATTGTGACAGACGATCATTTAAATATTCTGGCGGAAGGTCCGGTACTGGCCGTGCATCAATCAGATCGTATTTTAAATGCCATGGATGAATGGAACACGCGTCAGCATGGTCAGTCGGGGCTAATTGAGCGTGTACGTCGCAGTAAACTGAGCGCGCAGGATGCCGAGCAGCAAACCTTGGAATTCCTGAAAAAATGGGTCAATCCAAAAACTTCGCCGATGTGCGGTAACTCGATCTGTCAGGACCGACGCTTTTTACACCGGTTAATGCCGGAGCTGGAGCAGTTCTTCCATTACCGTAATCTGGATGTATCTTCTGTTAAAGAACTGGCCAAACGCTGGCGTCCGGAAATCATGAGCGGCTTAAAGAAAAATGCCTCTCACCTGGCCATGGATGATATCCGTGACTCGATTGCCGAGCTGAAATACTATCGTGAATATTTCTTTATTATGAATAAATAAGTATCTGTTCATCATCCATCTATTTGCACTGTGGGGACGAGCGTATCCACAGCGCTTAAGAAGAGGCTTTGGGCCTCTTTTTTTATCGCTATCGTTTTATCTGCTGTTACTTCGGCGTAATTCAGAAATCACACCCGTTATAAAGATGTAATCTTTTTGGCGATTATTTAGACAGGATGCGGCTGCGCGCTTATGATAGGAGCAATGTGTATTTCAAAACCCATTTGCCGCAATGATCGGAGTAGCTTAAATCATGCAAAGTAATAACCCGATCCTGACACGCGTTGAGGTGTCGAGTGATTATGCCCAGCCGATGAGCGTGCAGGGAGCAATCCAAAAATCTGTCCTGCTGACTTTAATTGCCGCCGTGGTGGGCATCGGCCTGTTTTTCTACAGTTTCCTGACCGCCAATCTTTCTATTGCCTATGCTGGCGCAATTGTCGGTGCCATTGGCGGACTGATTCTGGCTTTGGTGGCCACCTTTAAGCCAAATACAGCGCGCACGCTGGCCATTCCCTATGCGCTGTTTGAAGGGGCCTTTCTGGGCGGGATTTCAGTGATCTTCCAGTTGCAGTTTCCGGGTGTGCCATTACAGGCCTTGCTGGCTACCTTTGTGACCACATTGGTGATGTTTGTGCTGTATCGTACTCGGGTAATTCGCGCCACTGAAAAATTTAAGGCGGTGGTGATGTCGGCCTCAATTGCGATTGCGATGGTGTTTGTGGTGCAAATCTTTCTGAGTCTGGCCTTGGGGTCGAGTATTCCTTATCTGTTTGAAAGCAACTGGCTTGGAATTGGCTTTGCAGCATTTGTGGCCGTGATTGCCTCTTTAAACCTGATTCTAGACTTTGACCTGATTGAAACCGGTGCAGCACAAGGTGCACCGAAAAGCATGGAATGGCTGAGCGCCATTGCCTTATTGGCCACCTTGGTCTGGATGTATTATTCCTTCCTGCGTTTGCTGGGCTTATTGCAAAGCAATGATTAACTTCCCGGCATTTATCGACATTAACATCGCGCAACCTTTGCGCGATTTTTATTTTCTTCGGAGGAATTGAAAAAAAGGCGCATTATGCAATTTCCGAATTGGCTCAGAATTGGCATGATACTGCAAAATCAATATGAGTGAGATTCACATGGCACAAGGACTATTAGCGGGTAAACGCTTTTTAATCGCGGGTATTGCGAGTAAATTATCCATTGCATTTGGTGTTGCTCAGGCTTTACATCGTGAAGGTGCAGAGCTGGCTTTTACCTATCCGAATGAAAAATTGAAAAAACGTGTGGATGAATTTGCAGAACAGTTCGGTTCTAAAATTGTTCTTCCTTGTGATGTTGCGGTAGATGCTGAAATTGAACAGGTCTTTGTCGATCTTGCTCAACATTGGGATGGTCTGGATGGCGTGGTGCATTCAATTGGTTTCGCACCAGCCCATACCTTAGATGGTGACTTTACTGATGTGACCGACCGTGAAGGTTTTAAAATTGCGCATGACATCAGTGCCTACAGCTTTGTTGCGATGGCGCGTGCCGCAAAACCATTATTACAGGCGCGTCAAGGCTGTTTATTAACCCTGACTTATCAGGGTTCTGAGCGTGTAATGCCAAACTACAACGTGATGGGCATGGCCAAAGCTTCGCTTGAAGCAGGGGTGCGTTATTTAGCCTCTAGCTTGGGTGCTGAAGGCATTCGTGTTAATGCCATTTCTGCCGGTCCAATCCGTACATTGGCTGCATCAGGAATTAAATCATTCCGTAAGATGTTGGATGCCAATGAAAAAATTGCCCCATTAAAACGTAATGTCACCATTGAAGAAGTGGGCAATGCCGCTTTATTCCTGTGCTCACCGTGGGCCAACGGGATTACCGGTGAAATTCTATATGTAGATGCTGGCTTTAATACTGTGGGTATGAGCGCCGCCATGATGGACGCAGAATAAGTCGGAACGTTTTAACCTGCGCTGGCTTTTTATCGGATAGTTACATATTGATAAACAAGCGGCCGGGTTGAAGCGATGTTTTATGTGGTTATTTTGTATAAAATAGCCACACTTTTTTTTAGCTATTTATTACAGAACAATGATGCCAAGCAATATATTTGCAGCACTAGAAAAATTAGGCCTCAGCCCACAAAAACGTGCCCTCCATATTCAATTTTCTCAGCCTGCCTTAAATGCCGATGTTTTTTTACAGCGTATCGAAGGTGAACACCAGCTCAATGACGGTTTACGTGCCGAACTGATCTGTCTTTCGACCAACGCCCAGATTCCGTTAAAACAGTTTATCGGCGCGCAGGTCGCCGTCGACCAGGTCACTGACCAGGGCCAGCTGTTTCGCAGCAGCGGCATCATCACCGCCGCCGCGCAAGGCCAGAGTGATGGCTCTCTCACCCTCTATAAACTTACGCTAGAAGATCCAACCGCACTCTGGCATAAACGCCGTAACAGCCGCGTGTTTATGAATAAAAGCGTGCGTGAGGTCAGTGAAATTCTGTTTAAAGAATGGCAAAACAAAAGCCCACTCTTTGCCGCCAGCCTGACCCTGGACTTAACCGGACTGACCCAGGAACTGGATGTGCGTCCTTTTATCATGCAGTCCAATGAAACCGACTATGACTTTTTGACCCGGCTCTGGCGCAGTGAAGGCATTAACTGGCTGATTGATGAAGCCCAGTTACAGGTCGTACATTCCAGCAGCCCGATACAGGCCCAGAAACTACGTCTGATTGATGACAACAGCCAGTACAGTGCTTTAAACCGCCGCAGCATCCGCTTTCATCGCTCCAGTGCCACCGAACAATTAGACAGCATCACCCAGTTGATTGCCCAGCGCAGCCTGCAACCGACTGCCGTACATCTGCAACGCTGGCAGTCAGATAGCCTGAGCCAGGAAGAAGGTGCCGGTTCAGTGCAAAGCAAACACCAGCACAGCCACAATCAGGACAATGCCAGCTTAAGCCTGGAACAAGCCTGGCAGATCAGCCCGGCCTGGATGCAGGATTTAAATGGCGAAGACCAGGCCACCGCATCCTCTAATAACCAGCTGGACAAGCTGAACCAGAACCTCAGTCACTACCACGACCTGCAATCCAAATACTTTAGTGCCCACTCCACCGTCCGTGATGCCCAGGTCGGCTACTGGTTTGAACTGAATGAACACCCGGAAATTGATCAGCACAGCGCAGCAGACAAAGAATTCTTAATCACCGGCAAACAGTTCTATAACCAGAACAACTTACCTAAAGACCTCAATCAGCAGATTAACCAGCTACTCAGCCAGAGCCACTGGCATAGCCATTTTAGTTTTCAACACGAACAACACCCGGATGAACGTCAAGGCAATACCTTAACCCTGCAACGTCGCAACATCCATACGGTACCGGAATACCACCCACTACAGCACCGACCGGCGGCTCATCCACAGCGCGCCCGGGTAGTCGGTCCTGCTGGCGAAAGCATCCATGTCGATGAATGGGGCCGAATCAAAGTCCGTTTCCTGTTTACCCGCAGTGATGACCATCAGCATGATGGCGGGGCCGGCAGTAATGACAATGACACCGATTCGGCCTGGGTCGATGTACTGACGCCTTGGGCCGGAGAAGGCTACGGGGCACGTTTCCTGCCACGGATTAATGAAATTGTGGTGATCGACTTCTTTGACGGTAACATCGACCGGCCATTTGTGGTGGGGCGTTTACATGAAGCAGAACGCTCGCCAACCCGCTTTGATACCCTAGGCCAGCTACCCGACACCAAAAAACTCAGCGGGATCCGCTCACAGGAAATTGAGGGCAGTGGTTTTAACCAGCTGCGTTTTGATGATACTCCGAAGCAGATTTCAGCCCAGCTGCAAAGTAGTCATGGCGCGACCCAACTGAACCTGGGGAACTTGAGCCATCCCAAAGCCAGCGCTGAAAGTGACGGTCGTGGTGAAGGTTTTGAACTGAGAACCGATCAGTGGGGTGCAGTCCGTGCTGGAGAAGGCTTGCTGATTTCCACCCATCCACAGGCACAGGCCGAAGGCAATCATCTCGATGCCAGTGAAGCCAAGAGCCAGCTAGAAAGCAGCTTAAACAACAGTACTGCCCTAAGTGAAGTGGCCGAAAACCAGCAGACTGACCCTTTAGAAGTTCTCGATAACTTAAAGAATTTTTTAGAGCAGATCGAACAGCAGGATGAAAGCAAAGCCGCTGCTTTTAAACAGGCACTGATGATCCTCAGCGCACCAAACTCTATTGCTTTAAGTAGCCAGCAAGATGTGCATCTCTCTGCTGATGGTCAGATCAGTCACAGTGCCGGAGAGAGTATTAACCTGAGTACGCAGCAATCTTTGATTGCCCATGCCAGCCAGAAACTGAGCCTGTTTGCAGCACAAGAGGGTGCACGTTTATATGCGGGTAAAGGCAAAGTCGAAATTCAGGCACAGGGTGATGGTGCAGATCTGATTGCCAGAAAAGGGGTGCAAATTATTTCGACGGAAGACACGGTCTATATTACCAGTCCAACCGAAATTAACCTGACCGCCGGTGGTTCACAAATCAAGATTAATGGCTCGGGGATTTTTCCAACCACGGGTGGCAAGTTTGAGGTGAAGGCGGGGCAGCATGCCTTTAATACCGGTGCCAATATAGATGCCAGCGTACAGCAATTACCTCGAGCTAAACCATTAAAAGGAACCCTGGAGCTGCTGCGTAGTTATGGAGGTCAAGACTTCTTTGAACAAAATAGCTATAAAGTGATTGATGCTTTAGGGCAGGAGTTTAGCGGTAAATTGGATGCGAATGGATTTGCTCAGGTGACGGGTATTGCTCCAGGAGCAGCAAAAATTATCTTTGACAAAGATACCCGGAGTGCCTGGGATCAGGCCAGCCACTTTGAGCGCGATTATACCTGGACAGACAAATTAAGCAGTCAGGTTAAAAGTTTGGCTCAAAATAGCTTGCAGTCTGTGAAACAGAATATGCTGTCACAGCTAAAGACAAACCTGTTATCTCCAGATACGCTGAATGCTGATGGCTTGAAGAATATGGCTAAAACTGCACTGAACCAGACTGGAAGCCAAATGCTGAGTCAGGTCCAAGGGCAAGCAAGCTCAGCTGCACTAGGAGCTGTGGCCAATCAGCTCAATATTAATTTATCGCCTGAGCAATTAAAACATACAGCGCAATTGCCACAGAATGCAATGTCCTTGATGCCAACAGGCTCTAATGGAAATACATCTTCGAGTTTGCCTCAGGATAATGATTGGGTAAGCCAAAAATATTACCAATCTGGAGGGCTGACCTATACCGAAACCACGCGGTATGGAGCATCAAAAAATCTAGTGGCTCCAGTGTTAACCCAGCAGCCAGACTTTTCTCCGGTGGAGCAACCTGCAGTTCCAGTGGCTGCAAAGTCTTCTCCAACCTCGGAAGATTTTATTTCCCAAAAGCACTATCAGGCGGGTGGGCTGAAAATTACCGAAACCTTAAGAAAGAAAACTTAAGTTGTGCCGGTATTTAAAATAAAGAACGTATGGATTAAACATGTCTACATCAACCGATCAGAATAAAAAACAAGAACAGCAAGCTGCTGTCGAATTGGCTGTATTTAATTTAAACAGTGTAACTCATCTGGAAGATCATAAACTGATTGCCCATCAGATCCAGAATTATTTGCAGGTTTGTGGTCAAACCAGTCTGATGCAAATTGAAGGCCAGGCTACAATTAAAACCGTAGCCAATATTTATGCCTTAACTGGTAGCGTATTAGATTTACTGCTTTATGTTATGGCGCCACAAACGGGCGCGGCAGCTGTACAGCGTCATGCATTACTGGCAGCCAATTTAATTGGTTTATTTGCAGAGCCCAAAAATGAAGCACATGCACGGATGGCGCTACGTCCAATGTTTGGACTTATGGCAGAGTGTTTATATCCTGCCAATACTAAAGTAAAAACAGCCGATTTACGTCGGATGGAGCTGCATCTGAATGCACGTATTGCAGGTGATCTGGAGCTTTTTTTACAGGAAACTCAGACCAAACTCACTGGCCTGCTCAAAGCAGCGGCTGATTTGGGCGGAAGTATTTTAAACAGTTTGGTCTCCTCTGGAGCTGGGGCGACCACAGCTACGGCATCTGCTGGCGCCTCAGCAGAAAAACGTGATCCTAAATTACAATTTAACAATTGGGCCAGTCCATTAATTGAATTAATCCAGGCACCAGCAGAAGCGGATGTACGACCAAAGTTAAATCCGGAACAGAGTTCATTACAGACCCTTATTCCCGAAGCCATCACTCAATTAAATACCGTTCTGCAAGAACAGGCCAATGCCGGTTTGCAATATAGTTTGGCCTGGCTGATTCAGGAAACGCTCAGCGCAATTCAGTCCGCTGAATATCAGGGCAGAGCCAGTGTACCCATCAATCAGACCGGTGAATATGAACGACATACTGAAGGTGATATTTTAGAGTTTGTTTCCTTACAAGCTGATGCGTTAAAGGAACCGCCTTGTTTGAATATGTCGCAAACCGCAGTAGCATCTGAATCTGCAACAGGTAACAGTATTAGCTATGCCATCGGCGCTGAGCGGATTAGCCATAGTGACTTTAGCTTGCCCAAAATAGGTTTTGTCTTTAGCCGGCTCTATAACTCTCAATTATCTGAGCTTGATGGTAGCAGCATGGGGGCGCGCTGGCAGATGCCTTTTTCCAATATCATTCAACAGAATGAAAAAGGTTATCTGTTTATTGATGGAAAAGGCCGCAAACTACAATTACCTGCCTCTATTATTCAGCAGGCCTATGAAGTGCCGTATGAAGGTATAACGGTACAACCCATTGAAAATAGTGATCTCGTTTTAAACTTTGGTGGAGAGTGGTCTTTTCAATTCCATCAATTTTCGACTGGACAGCCTTATCAGTTGATTCAACAATTTAATGAAAATACGCAAGAAAAAATTGTTTTAAGCTACCTTATTTTTGATGAAATTGCCTATCTACAAAGCGTTGATTTCCAATTAGCACATGCCCAACATCAATTGAAATTTGCTTTTAATGAGCAAGTTAAAATCATTGCTGTATTTGTTGATGAACAAGTTGAGCCTTTAGCGCGTTATCAATATGATACCCAAGGCAATTTAATTGAAGCTATTGATCAAAATGGTCATGTCCGAAACTATGAATACAACCATTTTCATCAACTTACACGTTATACCGATCGTACAGGGCGTGGACAAAATATTCGCTATGAATCAACCGACGCCCAAGCTAAAGCAATTGAAGAATGGGCAGATGATGGTAGTTACCATACCAAACTCAAGTGGCATCCTCGCTTACGCCAAGTTGCTGTTTATGACGCTTACGATGTCCCGACCTATTACTATTTTGATCTGAATGGATTTACCTACCGTACACGTTTAGCAGATGGGCGTGAATCGTGGTACAGCCGTGATAGTAAAAAACGTATTACCCGTCAAATTGATTTTGAAGGGCGAGAGACCCAACAAGAATACAATGATCAAGATCAACTCATCAAAATCGTACAGCCAAATGGCGGAGTAATCCGTTTTGCCTATGATGAGCAAGGCAATTTGGTCGAAACCAAAGACCCTGAAGGCAATATTTGGAAACGAGAATATGATGCCAAGGGTAATATCAGCAAAGAAATAAATCCTTTGGGGCATATCACCCAATATAAATACAACAATGACAATCAATTGATCGAAGTGATTGATGCCAAAGGCGGCAGCAAAAAAATTCAATACAATGAATTAGGACAAATGACCTCCTATACTGATTGCTCAGGCAAAAGCAGTACTTGGGAATACGATGAAGAGGGTTCGCTAACAGCTGAACAAACTGCAAATGATAAAGTCGTACAGTACCTTTACAGCACTCAAGGTCGAGACAAAGGACAACTCCAAAGTATTGTTTACCCTGATGGATTAAAAGAACATTTTGAACATGATGAAGAAGGGCGTTTACTCAAACATATTGATACTAAAGGTTTAGTGACTGAGTACCAATACAATGCCACAGGATTACTCGAACAACGCATCGATGCTAATCGACATCGCATTGGCTATCAATGGGATAAACAGGGACGCATCAAAAAACTAATCAACCAAAACCAAGCAGAATATTTATTTGATTACAATCAATATGGTTATTTGGTACGTGAACAAGCTTTTGATGGAGAAGAAAAAAACTACAGCTATCATGATGAGAGTGGCAGGTTATCTGAAATCCGACAGCCTAATATCCTGACCCAATTTGATTATTACGCAGATGGACAAATCGCATCGAAAAGCTTTACCCATTTACATACAGGAAAGAAGCAAACAGAACAATTTGATTACAATCTGAACAGTCAACTGAGCCGAGTCAGTAATGAGGTTAGCCAAATTGATTTTTATCGCAATGCCCTTGGGCAATTGGTGAGAGAGCATCAGCACTACAAAATCTCAGGGCTTCGTCCACTTACTGCGGTGTTACGTTATGAATATGACGAACTTGGTAATCTAGTTAAAACAATCCGTCCAGATGGACAGGAACAAGCCAATTTGAGTTACGGCTCAGGACATTTATATGCGATTGCCCTGAATAAACAGGACATGGTTTCATTCCAACGAGATGACTTACATCGAGAAACAACACGCCTATTGGCAAATGGACTCATCCAAACTAAACACTATAATGACGTTGGTTTACTCAGTTCACAACTGATTCAGCCTGAACAAGAAACGCAAGACTATTTACAGTACCAAGCGCATCGACATTATCATTACGACCAAAACTACCTACTAAACCAAGTTGAAGATAGCCGTTTGGGTAAGCTCAACTATCAATACGATCCAATTGGGCGCTTAATCACAACACAAAGCGCACATAAAACCGAGAGTTTTAGCTTTGATCCTGCGGGTAATTTGATCGACCCTGTATCCGCATCTAGTACGGCACAAATTAAAAACAATCTGGTCAGAAGCTATCAAGGAAAACATTACCACTACGACGCACAAGGCAATGTCATAGAGGCTAAACAAGCAGGTAAAACCCTCAAACTGACATGGGACAACCAAAATCGATTGATTCGCAGTGATCGCAATGGTCAAGTCACTGACTACGGTTATGATGTATTTGGGCGCAGACTTTATAAGAAAACGGTAGATGCGCTGACCTTGTTTGGTTGGGATGGCGATTTGATGATTTGGGAATCCCGCAAATCAGAGCAAGATAGTTTTACCAAGCACTATCTGTATGAACCGAATAGCTTTGTTCCACTGTTGCAAGCTGGATATAAAGATTTTATTCAACTGATTGAAACACCTGATTATGCTGAATATCAAAGTAAACCTTATTCGGTTTATAAAGATCCTGTATGGCGCAATGATACCCGTAAAAATCGAGTGGAGTTAGAGCAGATCACTTTTTACCATTGTGATCAAGTCGGTACGCCACAGACTATGACCAATGCAAGAGGTGAGTGTGTTTGGGAAATTACCCAAGATACTTGGGGCAGCACACTCGACATCAAAACAGTAAATCCAGACAATCCGTTTGAGCAGAGTAATCTCAGATTCCAAGGTCAATATTACGATCAAGAAACAGGACTGCACTATAATCGTTACCGATATTACGAGCCACATAGTGCAAGATATGTGAGTAAAGATCCGATTGGGTTGAATGGAGGAATGAATACTTCTGCTTATGTAAGAGATCCAACTCAATGGGTTGATCCGATGGGACTTGATTGGGCAAATGCATTCCCTCCTGGATTAATGGAGTATGGTCGAGCCAAAGCATCTGAACATAATTGGCGAATGCAAAATGATCCAGCTTATCGAAATCAGGTAATGACGCCTCCTCCACCTGTAAAAGCCGCAACACATGTGCCTTATACGACAATGACAAATGTGAATGTTGGGCTCTCAGCAATAGCGGGAGCATCGATTGGCGTTGGTGGTGGACATACTCGAGATCAATATGGAAAAGTTTTACGTTGTGCAGCTGTAACCGTGTGTGGTAGTGCTGGAGCAGAGGCAAGCGCTTATGGAAGTGGTGGACAAAGTTATACCAATAGTTCAACAAGTCAAGGATTTTCAAGTTCTGGTTCTGCTTGTGGCAGTGCAAAAGGAGCTGCTGTGATAGGTGGTGGTGTTCAAGCTTGTCAAAATACAGATGGCTCACAAACATATTCAGGGAACGTTATTGTAGGTGCTGGCGCTGGTGCAACGGGTTCAGTTTGTTATGCAGTTAATTATTGTAGGTAATCGTATATGAAGCATATTTTACTATTTTTTATTCTCGGAAGTTTAATTGCTTGTACAAATTTGAATAAACAGGACAGGTTTCCTACGCTTGAGGAAGAGTGTAAATTAGCAGGAAGTAGTAGTAAGCAGTGTGAAATTTTTAATTTAAAAGATCTATCCTTAGATGAAAAAGAGAATCTAATGGGATGGGTCTATCTAAATGGGTTAGATAATATCAAACCTAATTATGATAAAGCTTACTATTGGTTTGAAAAGGCTGCAAAAGCTAATAACCATGAAGCTATAAACTCATTAGGTATGATTTATTTTGCTGGTTTAGGAAAAGATAAGAATTTTCAGAAGGCTGAAGAGTATTTTCTAGAAGCAAATAAGTATGGTAACAAAGATGCTAAATTGAACTTAGCAGAGCTATATAGAGTTAAGGATTTTGGTCGATCACCAGATTTTGAAAAAGCAGAGAGTTGGTATTTATTAGGGGTCCAAGATAACCCTTCACGGGCATATGAGGGTTTATCAAAAATGTACTTGGATCAGGAAAACTATGAGAAAGCATTTAGTTTTTCTGAAAAAGCTGCTGAACTAGGTAATCCTGAAGCTCAATATAATTTAGGGGTTTTCTTTGAGCAAGGTGTGTATGTAAAAAAAGATAAAAATCAAGCTGAATTTTGGTATGAAAAAGCAGCTAAACAAGGACATTTAAACGCAATTAATAATTTAAATATTCTTAGGCAAAAATAAATGATGAGGCTTCATTATCATTTTTATCATAATGAAGCTTTATTTTCTGGGGTTATATGAAAAGATACTGTTTGATAGGTTTTTTAAATAAAATTATTTTCTTGTTTTTGTAATTAAAGAGAAAAGTATTAGCAGGTTTTTTTATTTCTTACCAATTATAGTCATTTATTAAAAAGTAAAATAACTGAAAACAAGGAGAAATAAATGAAAGAAATACTTTTACTAGCAATTTTATTGGGGTTAACTGGGTGTGGTGATAATGACCAAAAAAGCCATGCGCAAGAAAATATAACTCAGCATGCTGAGTAGCAGTACCAGCATTAGCTAATTATAGTTTACCTGCCTCACCATAAGCATTTTCGATGGGTGGGTAGTCTATACTAATACAAGTCCTGTCGGCGCATCTACATTATTGGATGAAGCAAAAGACCGCTGCATTAGTTATGCCTAATCCAACTCAAGTGGCAAATGTACTGAAATGAAGCGATTACAAGAACTGGGGGAGAGATATCAAAAAGAAAATCCTGTGTATTTAAATGTACCTCCGAGTTCTCAATGGTTTCCGTCAAGTTTTTAATTTTTGGAGTTAGTAAATGAAATATTCTTATTCTATCTTTTTCAGCCTATTGATGGTAAGTGGTTGTAGTAATGGTACATCAACGAATACACTTCCTGATTCAGAAAAGATTACATCAACGGAGCAAGATTCATATCAAAAAATACAGAAATATTCTGAAGCTGGCGATAAGGAAAATTATTTAAAACTTTTAGAAACGTCTGCTGAAAGTGGGGATGTAATTGCCCAAAATGAATTGGCTGGATTATATGCATTTGGTGAGGGCGTACCAAAAAGTGGAGAGAAATTTATTTATTGGTCAGAGTTAGCTGCATCTAAGGGGTCTTCACTTGCTCAACTTAATTTAGGTACAGCCTATTTTTTTGGAACTAATGGAGTAACTCAAGATTTGGTAAAAGCAGAAAAGTGGCTAACACTTGCTGCAAGTAATAATGAAGAAATTGCTAAAAGTTATTTACAGAAAATAAAAAATAATGAAATACCAGATGCATCAATACCAGATGATATAAAACTTCTTATGGAGAGTGATAAGTAGTTTGGTCTATTTACGGCTTTGTTGCACAAAGATTTGAAATGCAAAGCGCCCCTAATTGAGCCAAATTTAAGGCGTAACTTGGGTAAGTGGTCGACCTAATTCCGTAAATCTGTTGAGGACTGCTACACGTGCATGAATCTCATTCACCTGACTAGGAAAGCTTCTTGCCATTAATTTATCGCCTAATAATTTGATGCAATGCATCTTGGTTTCCACCAAACTGCGGCGATGATAGCCTGACCATTTTTTCTATAGTGTCCTGCCTAAACGTTTAACTGTTCGAAGTAATTCATTTCGCGCTAGCGAGCTACTCTTTGTATCTTTCCATGGTTTCGCATTTTTTCTAGGTGGAATCACTGCATGCGCTTGCCGATCTGCAATGACCTGACGGCATTGCTTGGTATCATAAGCTCCATCGGTATAAACAGAGTCAATCTGCTCATCTTGTGGAATCTGATCGAGTAAATCACCAAGCACCTGTGAATCACTGACATTATTGGTTGTGAGCTGAATAGCACGTATTTGCAGGGTTTTAGCATCTATACCAATATGTAATTTACGCCATTGGCGACGATATTCAGGTCCATGTTTCTTGCGTTTCCATTCGCCCTCACCCAGAAACTTCATGCCTGTAGAGTCTATGAGTAGATGCAGCCCATCGCGTAGCAGGATCAAACCAAATGGCAATATTTCCGCGACTCATGAGTGCTCGGTTATATGCGGGCCAATTGGTTGTACGGTAGATTTTGTGTGTAGGCTTCTTCATTTGAAAATTATATCGCTGAAAAAGCCTTTACAGATAGGTTTGTGCAACAAAGCCCATGAAATACTACACTCTAAGATTTTTACATCTTGAATTTAAAAAAGCCCCTTAGGGCTTTTTAATTTTTAATCAAATTTAAGGCAACTGCTGAATTGGACTCCCACCCAACGCTTGTAACAAGGTCACATAAGCATTGTATTGGCTCTGACGGGTTTGTACCAAAGACAAACGGGCATTACGCGTGGTTTCCTGTGCATCTAACAGATTTTTTAACGCCACTGCGCCGTTACGATAACGAACTTCAGTCAACCGTTCAGACTTTTCCGCCAGTTCGACATTACGTGCCTGTAAAGCAAGCTGCTTATCCAGCTCATTACGTGCCGATAATGCATTTTCCACATCTGCAAAGGCGGCATATAGGGTCTGGCGATACTCTAAAATCGCTTTTTCATATTCCAGTTCGTTGACCTGTAAATCGCGTTTCATGTCATTCCATTGTAAAAATGGCAGACTTAATCCTGCACCCAAGGTCAAGGCCGGATTTTGCAATGCACTGCTTAGTGAGGTAGAGGCGACTACACCGCTAGAGAGCGCACCGGTCAAGCTGATCGATGGATAATAGCTGGCCCGATTGGCATCTTTATTGGCCAGGGCTTTACGCAGGCGTAACTCGGCAGCCTGTAAGTCCGGACGACGCGCCAATAATTCTGCAGGTAAACCGGCACTAATCTCCGGCAGAGCCGTGCGTGGTAAACGCGGCGGTTCCTGAATATTCAGCTGCTGCACCGGCATGTTTAATAAAACCGCCAAGGCTGTCCGGGTTTCTACACGCTGCTGCTCAATCTGGCTTAAGGTTGATTTCTGGTTTTGTACCGACTGTTCTGCCTGGGTTACATCCAGACCCGATACCGCGCCAGCCCGATACTGTACTTGTACCAGTTCATAGGTTTTTTGTGCGGTCGCCAGGTTTTGCTGGACCACCTGATAACGTTCATTTAAATAGCCCAGCTGCCAATACAGCTCTGCTGCTGTACCAATCAAACTCTGTGCTGTGGCCTGTAAATCCTGCTCGGTGGCTAAGGCTTCCCAGCGCGCAGCTTCGGTCTGGTTGGCCAGTTTGCCAAATAAATCCAGTTCATAACTCAAGCGTGGATAGCCCAGAGAAATTCCGGTCGAGGCATTACCATCGCCATCCAGACTAAAACGGTGCCCGGTTGAAATGCTGGCATCTCCAATCCGGATCCCTTGCTGGCTTTGAGACTGTCCCGCCTGTAGACGAGCCTGTTGCAGGTTAATCCCCGCAACTGCCAGATCGCTATTGCGCGTCAAGGTTTGTTCAACCAGGGCATTCAGCTGGGCATCCTTAAACAGCGTCCACCACTGATCGGCCTGAACCTGGGCATGCACCTGCTGGCTAACCGCTTTACTGTTCTGGAAACTGCCTGGAATAGTCACAGCGGGTGCCTGATATGGGGTTTTCACCACCGCCGCACAGCCGACCAGGCTGCTGCTCAATAGCAAGGCGGTTGCAAGTTTACTGAAATTCAATTGCATGAAAGTATCCTTATTCTCGAGACAGGGCATCGACGGGATTTAAACGGGCAGCGTTACGGGCAGGAATAAAGCCAAACACAATCCCGATCAGGCTGGAACAGATAAAGGCTGCCACAATGGAGGTGGTCGAGTAAGCCATTTGGAAAGTCCCGCCGGCGAACTGGGTAATCAGTTGTCCAATCCCTAAAGATAAGAGCACCCCGAGAATACCACCTAAAATACAGACCAGTACGGCTTCAATCAGGAACTGCTGCAAGATGTCACTTTGTCGGGCACCCACCGCCATACGAACGCCGATTTCCTGCGTCCGCTCTGTAACCGATACCAGCATGATGTTCATCACCCCGATACCACCCACCACCAGAGAAATCACGGCAATGGCTGAAATCAGCAGGGTCATCGTCGCAGTGGTCTGCTGGATGGTTTCCCGAATACTGTCGGCATTCTGGGTAAAGACATCCTGCGCACCGTGGCGTTGGACCAGCAGGCTTAAAATTGCATTTTCTGCGGTGGCACTTGGATATTCATCTTTAATCCGGACAATGATGCTGCGCACATGCGATTGCCCCAGCATCCGGCTTAAAACGGTGGAGTAGGGCAGATAGACATTCAGGCTATCCGCATTACCGCCCATGCCTTGCTGGGCATCGACCACCCCAATGATCCGACTGGGTACGCTCCCCAGTAAAATCACCTGACCTACCGGGTTAGAGCCGTCACTAAAGAAAGTCTTTTGGGTGTTGGTATCAATCACCACGTCTTGGGCTTGAGTGCGGACACTGCTCCGGTCAAAAGGTTGACCGCTGTTAAAATCCAGACCGCGTACATAGAAGAAGTCTTCACTCACACCATTCACGGTGGTCGAGGCTTCAATTTCCTTAAAGCGTCCGGTCACGCTGGTATTCACCGACGGGCTGACCCCATCGACATAGGGCTGTTCCGCCAGCGCATCGGCATCTGCGGGAATCAGGGTTCTGACCTGAGAGGAACGTGAATTGTCCCCGAAGCCCCGGCCCTGATACACGGTGATGGTATTGGTACCCAGACTGCTGATGTTTTCCAGAATCTGTTTTTGTGAACCATTGCCGAGTGCGACCACCGAAACCACCGAGGCAATCCCGATAATAATCCCGAGCATGGTCAGGAAGGTCCGCATCCGGTGTGCATTCATGGCCAGTAAGGCCATACGAAAGGCTTCCCCTAGGCGGTCCACCGCAGAACGCCAGGACGAAATTTTCTTTTGTGTATTGCGTTGCAGTTGCTGTTTTTCTAGGGGCGCGCCTTCGGTTTCCGGCGTATTCGGCTGATCGGAAATAATATTCCCATCACTGATTTCAATAATCCGGCTGGCGCTTTTGGCGACATTGTGGTCATGGGTGACCAGAATAATGGTATGACCTTGGGCATTCAGCTCGCGCAGAATCCGCATCACCTCGATGCCGCTATTTTTATCCAGCGCACCGGTTGGTTCATCGGCCAGAATCACATCGCCGCCATTCATCAGTGCACGGGCAATCGAAACACGCTGTTGCTGACCACCGGAAAGCTGGCTCGGACGGTTCTGGGTTTTCTCGCCCAGACCCAAATCGGTCAGCAGTTTTTCTGCACGTTGATGACGTTCATCGGTATCGGCACCAGCATAGATCGCGGGAACTTCAACGTTACCAGCAGCATTCAAATCACCGAGTAAGTGATAACGCTGGAAAATAAAACCAAAATATTCACGGCGTAACTGCGCCAGTTCATCGGGTTCCAGTTCACGGGTTTCACGGCCATTGACGCGGTAGCTGCCCGAGGTCGGTTTATCCAGACAGCCTAAAATATTCATCAGAGTCGATTTACCCGAACCGGACTGACCGACAATTGCGACCAGTTCACCGGGGTAAATCGCCAGATCGACACCCTTGAGAATCTGCACCGTTGATTCACCTGCCGGGAATTCACGAGTCAGATTCTTGACCTCGAGTAGAGGTTGCTGTTGTTGACTCATGCTTACATTCTCATTGGGCCGGAAGGACCACCACGGTTACTACGTTTGGCGCCATCGTTTGAAGTATCTGAACCATCGGCAATAATGACCTGATCACCTTCTTTCAAACCTTTGATGATTTCAACGCTAACCCGGTTATTTAAGCCAGTCAGGACCTGTTGCGGTTTGGCGCTGCCATCGGCCTGTAAGACACGTACCATTGCCAGTGCAGCTTTGCCTTGATCAATCAGGGCACGTTCCTGTTCGGTCAGGGTTAAGCGCGCAGGACGGTCATCGGCCGGGCGTTGACCACGAGCTTCAGATGCACCGCGTTCAGCCGGCGCCTGATCTGCACCCGGGGCACGGCTACGCTGTGGACGGTTAGAGGCCTGAATGGCTGCCGCTGGAATCATCAGGACATTTTTCGCTTCATCCAGCACAATTGACACCTGTGCGGTCATGTCAATACGCAACTTGCCATCTTCATTCGGAACATCAAACAGGGCGTTGTAATACACCGCAGAGCTTGAAGTAGAGGAACTGTTACTGGTTTCGGTGTTAATTGAATTCGGTGCCGGTTCAACCTGACGCAAGGTGGCGTAGTGTTTTTTCTCACTGTTGCCCAAGGTGGTGAAGTACACACGCTGGCCTTCTTCCACTTTCATAACGTCGGCTTCAGAAATCTCCGATTTTACGGTCATGGTGTCGAGCTTGGCTAGTTTGACAATGGTCGGCGCACTCTGGTTGGCGTTTACAGTCTGACCTTCTTCCGTAACAATCGCCACGACCGTACCATCCATGGGTGCAACAATACGAGTATAGCCTAAATCTTCACGTGTGGTGGCTAAAGTTAAGCGGGACTGTTCAATCTGGGCATTAATGGCAGCAATATCGGCCTGTGCGGTTTTGTAGCTGGCCAGTGCGGCTTCCAGTTCTGCACGTGAGGTCGCATCCTGGTCATACATGGCCTGTTGTCGGCGATATTCAGCTTCGACTTTGGCAAGATTGGCCTGACGCACCGCCAGTTGAGCCTGTTGGTTTTTAATGCTGGCTTCTGCGGTTTTTAATTCGTTTTCCTGACGTACCGAATCAATCTGGGCAATCAGCTGGCCCTGTTTGACCTGATCGCCGAGTTCAACATACATTTTTCTGACCTGTCCCGACACCTGGGCGCCGACACTGACCATTTTGGTGGCTTCAAGGACACCGGTGGCCAGTACTGAATTTTCAATATCGCCACGGCTGACGGCAGCGGTAATGTACTGTGGCTGTTCCTGTTTAGGTTTTAAAAAGAACCAGGCTGCAGCAATAAGTGCCACAATGGCCAACGCAGCAAGCGCGAGTTTGGTTGGTTTTATTTTAGGCATGATCATCGAAACAGGTAAAAAGAATTAAACGGAATTATAAAAGCGAATTAAGGATAAATCGTGAATATTTTGAAGACATTGCAAATGATAATTATTCTATGCAGGTCTGAATATCCGGTTAAACAGCAAATAAAGGCCGACCACAGAGACTGGCAATGGCTTGCTGCACCAGCTGTTCCGGGTTGTCCTGACTGACGCCTTTAATAGCCGCATCAATATTTAATAACAGCGCTGGCCAGCTTAAAAACGTCTGTGGCGATAAACGGCGTACCGCCTGCTGATAAGTGCTGACCTTGTTTTTCCAGATCCCCAGTTGCAAGGCATTCTGTGGTTGCTCGAACAGTTGCATCAGAAGTCGCATTTCCTTGCTGATACTCCATAAGATCAGGCTCATCGGCTCGCCAGAGGCAGTCAGATACTGAAAAATCTTGATAGATTGAGCCAGATTTCCGGCTAAAAGGGCATCGCTTAAATCATAAGTGGTATAGCGTGACTGGTCTTGCAGGCAGGCATATAAATGCTCAATCTGAATCTGTTCAAGGTCCGGAAATGTATCGCGCACCCGCATCAAGCTATTTTTGGCCGCCAGCAAGTTGTGTTCATGATGCTGTTCCAGCCATTGCCAGGCATCATTGGCCAGTTGAATCCCGAGTTTCTGCGCTTCAACTGCTAAAATCTGCTGACGATCGCGTGGGTAATTTGCCGTTAAGGCGACGCAAACGCCATTGGCCTCCACCGTCTGGAAAAAGCTTGACTTGAGGCTACTGGCATCCTGCTTGGGCATGACCACCAGCAGCAGGTTATTGCTGTCTTGTTGTAAGTAGTTTTTCAGCAGTTTTAAGCTGCTGGCATCGGGCTTGATGTTACCATGCACTTCAACCGCCAGTTGGGTGGAAAATAAAGACAGGCTGTTTAAGGCATTAAAGACATTTTTCCAGTCACTGACGCTGCTAATATCATAGCGCTGACGTTCAATGTCCTGCTTCTGCCAGCTTTGGCGAAAAGCATCAATCAGGTTTTGTTCTAGTAATGGTTCCTGACCATGCAGCACCCAGGCCCCCCGGGCATCATCAATCCGTTTCAGGGCCTGTAAGTAATCCAGTTTCATGGTGCAGCAGTTTGGCTGGTCGATGCGGCAGGTAAGCGGTTTGATGAAATCTGACGCACAATTTGCTGAGCCACGTCATCAATGATCACATCACGCAGGAATTTCTGTTCCTGATCATCGGTGTTCACTGTTGCGACATCATATTGATAGCTTCGGGTGGCGACTACGGTACGCGGTTCAGTTACCGGATTGCCTTGTGCATCTTCAATACGGAAAGTCACATTTAAACGCAGCATGGTTTCGACCAGCTTGCCATTTAATTCCAGACGGCGCGGGCTATAGTCGAGTACCCGCAGCAGATAGGCATCATTGCTATTGCTGAGCTGGACACCGGCGGCACCCAAATAAATCGACAGTTTTTCCTGTAATTCTTCCGCTTGGGCAGGCAGCGCCAGACGCATTTTCGAATAGGCCACCGGGGCGACGGTTGGGTTGGTGCCTTTCAGATGAAAACCACAACCGACCAGGCTAGTAGCTAAACCGCATGTAAGTACAATAGCTGCGACACGTTTGCCCAAATGCATGTGTTGTCCTCTGTGTTGGCCTGAATCAAGCGAAAAATAAAATGAGATTTTGATTGTATGTGCAAAGCCCGTTGACTGGCAACGGGCTTTGTGTTTTTTAAGCCTCCCTTTCTTGCGCTTCGATCTAAAGCGGTGCTTTATCTCTTGCTCAGGGAGGCTTTTCCCCTCTTTTTTAAAGAGGGGGTAGGGGAGATTCTTAAACCACCAAATTCACTAACTTATTCGGCACCACAATTTCTTTCTTGGTTGGGCCAGTCAAGAATTGTTGCACTTCAGGCAATGCTTTTGCTTGTGCCAAAATGTCATCTTTCGATGCATCCACAGACACTTCTAATTTGCCACGAAGCTTACCGTTCACCTGAACCACGATGGTTTGGGTATTACGGGTTAACGCAGATTCATCAACGATTGGGAATTGAGCAGAGGTTAACTCAATGCCAAACTGCGCCAATAAAGTCTGGCTTAAGTGTGGGGCAAATGGTGCAAGTAAAGTTAACAGCGTGGTGATGGATTCACGTGCAACCGCCACGTCATTGTCATCTTTCACTTCAAACTTGTTGTTTGCGTTTAGAAGTTCCATCATCGCTGCAATAGCAGTGTTAAAGGCATGACGACGTTCGATGTCATCACCCACTTTTTGGATGGTTTCATGGGTTTTACGACGTAAGTCTTGCGCTGCTGTAGAAAGCGCAGCTTTGTCGATGTTTGATGCATTGTTGCCTTGTTCAAGGAAACCAGTTGCCAAACGCCATACACGTTTCAGGAAGCGGTTTGCACCTTCAACACCAGCATCAGACCATTCAAGAGATTGATCAGGAGGGGCTGCAAACATCATGAATACACGAGCCGTATCTGCGCCGTATTGGTCAATAATCGCTTGCGGGTCGATCCCGTTATTTTTCGATTTCGACATTTTTTCTTGGCCGCCAACAATGACGTCTTGACCATCACCTTTGTATTTCGCAGACGTGATACGACCTTTTTCGTCTTTTTCAAGTTCGATGTCGGCAGGGTTGAACCAAGTTTTCTTACCTGATTCAGACTCGCGGTAATAAGTATCGGCAAGTACCATACCTTGTGTTAACAAGTTGGTGAATGGTTCGTTGCCTTGTACCACGCCTTCGTCACGCATCAATTTGTGGAAGAAACGTGCATATAACAAGTGCAGAATCGCGTGTTCCACACCACCGATGTATTGGTTCACAGGCAACCAGGTTTGACCCGCTTCAGGTTTCACCATGCCATCTGTAAAGTCTGGAGAAGCATAACGTGCATAGTACCAAGAAGATTCTACGAAGGTATCCAATGTATCTGTTTCACGACGTGCGTCGCCACCACAGCATGGACATTTGGTTTCGTAGAACTCAGGCATTTTATTGAGTGGGTTACCTGAACCATCAGGCACAACATTAGTCGGAAGTACAACCGGAAGTTGATCTTCAGGCACTGGCACTTGACCACACGTGTCACAGTTGATCATTGGAATTGGACAACCCCAATAACGCTGACGAGATACACCCCAGTCGCGTAAACGGAATTGAACTTTGACATTGGCAAGACCTTGTGGTTCAAGTTTTGCCAAGAATGCATCAAATGCACCCTGGAAGTCTAAACCGTCAAATTCACCTGAATTGACCAATTTACCTTCTTTAGAGCCGTACCATTCTTGCCACTGAGTTGCGTCAAATTCCGCATCATCTGCGCCTTTGGCATCAATCACTTGTTTGATGGTGAGGCCATATTTATTGGCAAATTCGAAGTCACGTTCATCGTGTGAAGGCACTGCCATCACCGCACCTGAACCGTATGACATCAGCACATAGTTCGCGATCCAAACCGGAACTTCTTCACCTGTCACAGGGTGTTTTACAGAAAGACCTGTTGCCATGCCTTTCTTCTCAGCAGTCGCAAGATCAGCTTCTGCAACTGAACCCATACGGCATTCTTCGATAAATGCAGCAAGTTCAGGGTTGTTTTCAGCTGCTTTAAGCGCCATTGGGTGCTCTGCTGCAACTGCAACATAAGTCACGCCCATTAAGGTGTCAGCACGCGTTGTGAAGACTGTTAAACCATCTGCATACACGTCAGGATTTGCTGAAGGGAAGGTAATTTCCATACCCTGTGAGCGACCAATCCAGTTACGTTGCATGGTTAATACTTGTTGTGGCCAACCATCTTTCAGCGTGTCTAGGTCGTCCAGTAATTCTTGCGCATAGTCAGTAATGCGGAAGTAGTACATTGGAATATCACGTTTTTCAACCAATGCACCTGAACGCCAGCCACGACCATTTTCAACCTGTTCGTTGGCAAGTACGGTTTGATCCACTGGATCCCAGTTCACCGTTGAAAGTTTACGGTAGATCAGACCTTTTTTATAAAGCTGAACAAATAACCATTGTTCCCAGCGATAGTATTCTGGTGTACAGGTTGCAAATTCACGATCCCAGTCAATCGATAGACCAAGTTTTTTCAACTGATTACGCATGTAATCAATGTTTTCAAAAGTCCATTTTGCTGGTGCAACCTGGTGTGCAATGGCTGCGTTTTCAGCAGGCAGACCGAAGGCATCCCAACCCATTGGTTGCAGTACGGTTTCGCCTTTTAAGCGGTGGAAACGGCTGATCACGTCACCAATCGTATAGTTACGCACATGACCCATATGCAGTTTGCCACTTGGGTAAGGGAACATCGAGAGGATATAACGACGTGGACCTTCTACAGTGTCGGCAACTTTAAAGGCTTTGCGAGTTTCCCAGTCGCTTTGGACTTGAGGTTCAATCGCACTGGCTTGATATTCAGGGTCAATATGAGTAGTCATAAACGGATTAATGAATTACGGTTAAAAGTTTGTTGCACAGCATAGCGCAAAATGCAGCGAAAAGTGAATTTTGCGCGGCGGTTTCTGCTGGAAAAATTTAACTGATCAGGCCAGAGCAAGCAGAAACTTAAAAAACTTGCGGATTGGCACGTTCCTGTTGGGCTTGCTGCAGGGCAGCATTGGCTTCACGTTGCTGTGAATCCATCTCGGGAGCGGTTGCTGGCGTGTTCGCTGTCTGTGCTGTGGTTGGACTGTGCGTATTATTCGCTGCCGCCGTTTGCGCTGAAGTCGTTGGGGCAGAGTTGCGCCAGCCGTAAGTATCGACTTTGCCGTGTTTCTTGGCATTTTTCGGTGGCGGGGTGGTGGTGTAATGGGTTGAACCATTGGCATCGACCCATTTGTAGTACTGTTTGGCCATCACATTGGCGCTGGCCAGTGCGACTACTGAACATAATCCCCAAGTTAAAATAGAGCGATTCATCTTGTTATCCTCATGCTGTATTCAGCTGATCAATCTGCGCGTTTATCTTAGCAATAATTGGCGCCAAAGTTGATTAATTTTTAGGCTGGAAGATGAAAAATAACAGCATGAATCTGCGCCTGAATATCCTCGGCTGTTGTATCTGAAATAACCATTTTACTGCTGCAGAATGATCCATTTTGATGGGTGAATTATAAATAAACGATTTTTTATTTAATAAAATTCATTCATTTTTTTTATGTATTTTATATTTAAAATTTATGTGAAATAAAGGCAAACACATGAAATATCATGTTTTATAACGGAAATTTAAATTTTTCTATGTAATGCTTGAAAACTAGATATGTTTAAAAAACAGGCACACAGCCAAGTTTAGGAAAAAAGCCAATTTTTAAACTTGACTTTAGGGGACGAAACTACAAAAATGCTGTCTTTAGTTTTATATGCCTTAGATCGATCACCCTTCGAATAAGTGTCATGTCATGCAATGGGCAACTTCTCTAGCCGAGAAGCTGAACAAAGCTGTGAAACGTGTTTATCCCAACATGTTTTTAGATCTCATATTGCTCAATCAGCAATCAGATCACAAATTTTTCCTATTGCGATGAAAACTATGAAATATGTGTGCTATAACAGTGCAACAATGAATTAATGAAACGCTGCAAATGCCTCCCATTTCGCAGTGATTAAGATTAGGGTGAATCACGTTGGAACTTTTATCTGGTGGTGAAATGCTCGTTCGTGCATTAGCGGACGAAGGCGTTGAACATGTATTTGGATACCCAGGCGGCGCCGTTTTACACATTTACGACGCGTTCTTTCAACAAGACAAAATCAATCATTACCTTGTGCGCCATGAACAGGCAGCAGGCCATATGGCTGATGCTTACTCGCGCGTAACCGGTAAGACCGGTGTGGTGCTGGTGACTTCAGGTCCAGGTGCAACCAACACCGTTACTCCAATTGCAACAGCCTATATGGACTCCATTCCAATGGTGATTCTGTCAGGTCAGGTTGCTTCTCATTTAATTGGTGAAGATGCGTTCCAGGAAACCGATATGGTGGGGATTTCCCGACCAATCGTAAAACACAGTTTCCAGGTGCGTCATGCCAGCGAAATTCCATCAATTATTAAAAAAGCATTCTATATCGCGTCATCTGGCCGTCCTGGTCCGGTTGTGGTTGATATTCCAAAAGATGCGACCAATCCGGCAGAAAAATTTGCCTACGAATATCCTGAAAAAGTGAAGATGCGTTCGTATCAACCACCACATCGTGGTCACTCAGGTCAAATCCGTAAAGCGATTGATGAACTGATTCATGCCAAACGTCCAGTGATTTATTCAGGCGGTGGTGTGGTGCAGGGCAATGCCGCAGCACAGTTAACTGAGCTGGCGCATATTCTGGGTTATCCTGTGACCAATACCTTAATGGGCTTGGGCGCATTCCCGGGTGATGATCCGCAATTCATCGGCATGCTCGGTATGCACGGTACCTATGAAGCCAACATGGCCATGCACAATGCAGACGTGATTCTGTGTGTCGGCGCGCGTTTCGATGACCGTGTCACCAACAATCCGGCAAAATTCTGTCCGAATGCTAAAGTCATTCATATTGATATTGACCCGGCAACAATTTCTAAAACCATCATGGCGCACATTCCAATTGTGGGCGCAGTTGAACCTGTACTCCAGGAGATGCTGGTACAGCTGAAACAGATGAATGTGTCGAAGCCAAATCCTGAAGCGATTGCAGCATGGTGGGAGCAGATCAATGAATGGCGTAAAGTTCATGGTCTGAAATATGAAAAGCCAACTGATGGCACCATGAAGCCACAACAGGTGGTTGAAGCTTTAGATAAAGTGACCAATGGTGAGGCCATTATTACTTCTGACGTTGGTCAGCATCAGATGTTTGGTGCGCTTTACTACAAATATAAGCGTCCACGTCAATGGATCAACTCGGGTGGCTTGGGCACCATGGGTGTAGGCTTACCTTATGCAATGGCTGCGAAACTGGCGTATCCAGACCAGCAGGTGGTGTGTATTACTGGTGAAGCATCCATCCAGATGTGTATTCAGGAACTGTCGACCTGTAAGCAATACGGTTTGAACGTGAAAATTCTGTGCCTGAACAACCGTGCCTTGGGTATGGTAAAACAGTGGCAAGATATGAACTATGAAGGTCGTCACTCAAGCTCATATGTAGAGTCTTTACCTGACTTTGCCAAGCTGATGGAAGCGTATGGTCACGTGGGAATCCAGATTGACCATGCCGATGAGCTTGAATCGAAGCTGGCTGAAGCCATGGCCATCAATGATAAATGTGTATTTATTAACGTGATGGTTGACCGTACTGAACACGTTTATCCGATGCAGATTGCCGGTCAGTCCATGAAAGATATGTGGTTAGGAAAAGGGGAGCGTACAGAATGAGACACATTATTTCCGTTCTCGTTGAAAACGAAGCTGGTGCGCTTTCTCGTTTAGTGGGCTTGTTCTCTCAACGTGGTTATAACATTGAGACGCTGAACGTAGCACCGACTGAAGACCCGACTTTGTCACGTTTGACACTCACTACTTATGGTGATGACCACAAAATTGAGCAGATTACCAAGCAGCTGAACAAGCTGGTTGAAGTGGTCAAAGTGGTAGATTTGTCTGAAGGTGCGCATATTGAGCGTGAACTGATGCTGATTAAAGTCAAGGCACTGGGTTCAGCACGTGATGAAATCAAGCGTACTGCCGATATTTTCCGTGGTCAGGTGGTCGATGTGACACCAACGACCTATACCATTCAAATTGCCGGTACCACAGAAAAGCTCGATGGCTTTATTGATGCGTTGGCTGAGAACACCATTCTGGAAGTGGTGCGTTCAGGCGTATCGGGTATCGCACGTGGCGAAAAAGTTTTAACTATTTAATTTAACAACGAATTCACCTCTCTCGGCTGGGAGAGGCGCTAGCAAGCTGAATAATGAAATTGCCCTAGCGGACAGGAATCAAAAGCATTTAAGCGGAGACAGCAATGCAAATTTTTTACGATAAAGACTGCGACTTATCTATCATCCAATCTAAGAAAGTAGCGATCATTGGTTACGGTTCACAAGGTCACGCGCATGCGCTTAACCTTAAAGATTCTGGCGTTGACGTAACTGTTGGTTTACGTGCTGGTTCAGCTTCTTGGAAAAAAGCTGAAAATTCAGGTCTTAAAGTTGCTGAAGTTCCTGCTGCAGTTGCACAAGCTGACGTGGTGATGATCTTGACTCCAGACGAGTTCCAAGCGCAACTTTATCGTGACGTGATTGAGCCAAACATCAAGCAAGGCGCGACTTTAGCATTTGCTCACGGTTTCTCTGTTCTTTATAACCAAGTTGTTCCACGTGCTGACTTAGACGTAATCATGGTTGCACCTAAAGCACCTGGTCACACTGTACGTTCTGAATACCAACGTGGTTCAGGTGTTCCTGATCTTATCGCGATTCACCAAGATGCTTCTGGTAATGCACGTAACCTTGCACTTTCTTACGCTTCAGGCGTAGGTGGCGGCCGTACAGGTATCATCGAAACTTCTTTCCGTGAAGAAACTGAAACTGACCTGTTCGGTGAGCAAGCGGTTCTTTGTGGTGGTGCAGTTGAACTGGTTAAAATGGGCTTCGAAACTCTGGTTGAAGCGGGTTATGCGCCTGAAATGGCTTACTTCGAATGTCTACACGAACTTAAATTGATCGTTGACTTAATGTTCGAAGGCGGTATCGCGGACATGAACTACTCTGTATCAAACAACGCTGAATACGGCGAATACGTAACAGGTACTGAAGTCATCAACGAACAGTCTCGTGAAGCAATGCGTAATGCGCTTAAACGTATTCAATCTGGTGAATACGCGAAGATGTTCATCCAGGAAGGTGCGTTGAACTACCCATCTATGACGGCTCGCCGTCGTCAAAATGCTGCTCACGGTATCGAAGTGACTGGTGCTAAATTGCGTGCGATGATGCCTTGGATTCAAGCAAACAAAATCGTTGATAAAGAAAAGAACTAAGTTCTAATTTCTGAGCCAAAAAGCCCTTGTGTTTCACAGGGGCTTTTTTATGTCATTTAAAAATAGAGCTTACTGAGTTAAGTTAACTTCCGTGCCTTAAAGAAAAGAAAGCAGTGCTTTTCTTTCCTTGCACTTCACTCAGAACAGTGTTCTGAGCTTGCTCATACCTTGGATTCAAGCAAACAAAATCGTAGACAAAGAAAAGAACTAATTTCTCGAATCACTTGATTTGAACGCGAAGACCCACTCACTAGAGTGGGTTTTTTTACATTTAATATTGTGTGCCTTGCTTCATTCAAAGGAGTGCTTTTCTTCCTTGTACTTCATACAAAACACTGTTTTTCTACTTCTTGCGCTTCACTCAAGGCGCTGCATTGACGTCGCTGCCAGATCATCGGCATGAAAAAGAACTACTGTACTGAGTGAGATAATTAATCGCATAGGGGTACTAAATTGGCTGAAAAATACTTTTATTTAGAAGAATTATTTTTTACTCAGATTAAAAGTCGAGTGAAAAATGAATAAATGCGAAAAAAGTAAAAAATGAATCAGGAATAAAACAGATTGGGCTGCTTTGGTTTTTTCTGATGTGCTTTATGTATTTTATTATTTCTTCCTGACAGTTTATTGAATAAGGCTATCCCTATTACTAAGTATTTTATATTTAAAATAACAATCAAATAATCTGTTTAAATTGTCAGGCTTCTTAATAATATGTGAAATTTCAACTAATTTTTGGTGGAAAATTCCAATATTTCGAGGAAAACTAAAAAAAAATGTAATAAATGTAAAGGAATGTTTATTGAGGGTATTTAATATTTTTTATAAAAAACATCTATTTGTTTTTATCTTAAAAAACTGGTTAGAAAAAAATTCCCTAAAAATAGTGACCCAAGTAGCAAGGAGAATTTGGGTCACCAAAAAAAGAGAATTAGCCCAAAAACAGTCGATTAGGCAAGAAAAATAATTTTAAAAAATAAATACTTAGCCTTGTGTGAAAAATCCCGTATAGATGGTTTTTTCTGTGGAATACCTACAATAAAAGAACTTGCTCAGGATCGGGTTTTAATCAGTCTAAAGACATTCTGGTTTGGGTGAGTGATTAGAAAAATGGTTCTTATATTAAAGTTATGGAGAAACACGACATGTCTACATTAATTAAAACAGCTATGGCGGTATTATTTGCAGGTACTTGCTCATCAGCAATTTATGCAACAGAAGCTGAAACAGCTGGTAAACCAGGTGGTAAACATAACTGGAATAACTGTACAACTTTAGGTTGTGAAAAAGATATTCCAATTAAACTAGAAGTTCCAAAAAAATGTGAAATTAAAGGCGGATCAGCAATTGAGTTGAGCAAAGCCGGTGGTACCAAAACATCTAACTATACAGTAAGAAGTAATACTCACTATGTATTAAATATTACAACTGCAAACAATGGTACCAATGCAAGTACATATGTTAAGCATGAAGATGATGGCACAGTACGTATTCCAACTACAATCACAACAACAAAAACAGGTGGTGGTGCGATTGCTTGGGGTAGCAGTAACCATGCTGGTCTAGCAGATGATGTCTATACTGTTTCGGTTACTAACTCGGCAGTAGCTCCATTCCAGCGTGCAGGTACATATTCAGACACTTATAAAATCAAAGTGTTCTACTAATTTAGTGTTTCGCCTAACTTGGTCTTCGGACCAAGTTAGGCTTTTTCGTTATAAAAGCTGGGGAATAATATGAAAAAAATAATAGCCTTTTTAGTTTCATCGCTGTGTTATGCATCTGCAAGTTATGCAGGTGTTTCTATTGACCCGGTTCAGATGTATATCAACAGTCAGGCTAAACAAAGAACCACAACGCTTACTTTAGAATCTACAGATGAAACTGAAGCAAAAATTTTTGAAATTAAAGCCTTTAAATGGACGCAACAAGGCAATGGTGAGAATGTTTTAGTACCAGATGACACCCTTATTTTAAATCCCAAAAACTTTATTCTGCAGCCGAATGGCAAACAGACTATCCGTGTTGGTTTTAATCGTCCTTTAGAGTCGGTACTCACCGGTAATCAGGAGGGTGCATGGCGCATTCTGGTGGAAGAAATTCCACAGGCCGTGAAAGAAACCTCAGTTAACTTTCTGCTCAGCTTTAACCTGCCTTTATTTGTCGGTAAGCAGGAAGATACGAACGTTAAATTTAATATTGAGAATAACCGGCTGGTTGCACAAAATCAGGCCAATTCGCATGTTCAGATTAATAATTTGAAGATTGTTGATGCCAATAAGAAGGAAGTGTTTAAGGCCGATACTATGGCTTACTTATTGGCCAAAATGAATTACAGCTATGAGTTAAATGGAACCAAGATTGCAGATCCAAAAAAGTATACTGTCCAATTTTTTACGGATAAGAACGATAACATGGTGGAGCTTAAATTCTCGGACTAGCGGTATAGGGGGAATTTGCGATGAATATAAAAAATCGGTGGTTTATTGTTGTTCATATTTTATTTAGCTTCGCAGCGAATGCGAATGAAAATCCGGTAGAAGAAAGTCTTGCCAATCTGTGGATTAATGAACTTGATCATCATACTGATATTATTTTAATCACAGAAGGGCAGCATTATTATATGGGTTGTGATGTGCTGTCCGAACGGCAAATTCAAGTGCAGAAGTTAAAGAAACATCAGCAGCGTGCGGATTTCTGTCTGGTCAGTGAAGGCGATATTCAAGCGGTTTTTGATAGTTCATCGCAGTCCATTAAATTAACCATCCCCACTCACTATTTTCAATCCGATTTAAACGTTTTTAACCAGAAAGTGATTCCTGAAAAAGCCAGTTTTGGTGGCTTTATGAATTATGACTGGGTCTATGCCAACAGCGATTCAAATGAAGCTTATAGTGGTCTGGCCGAGTTGGGGATCTTTAAAGATTACTGGATTCTCAAGAATTCGGTGCTGTATCAGAATACCTCTGTCGAGGAGCAGGTGGTACGTTTAAATAGCAGTTTTGATCTGGAATTTCCGGAAAGCATGACCCGTCTAACCCTGGGCGACACCACAACAACCTATAACCCGTTAATTAACTCTTTGCGTTTTGCCGGTTTAAACTGGGGAACCAACTACACCGAGCGACCAAGTTTTGTCTATTGGAATATTCCAACCTTACAGGGTAGCGCGCGTATTCCATCTACTGTTGAGCTGTTTATTAACGGGGTGAGTATTTATAGCCAGAAAGTCAGCCCGGGTGATTACATGCTGGAAACAGGGGCGCAAATTCAGCAGGCGGGTGATGCACAAATTGTAGTTGAAGATGTTTTAGGTAATCGCAGTGTGCAAACTTTTCCAGTGCTGGTCACTAACCGTTTATTACGTGATGGCCTGAATGAATATAATATTGCCTTAGGTAAGCTGCGTTATAACTACAATCTGGACAGTAGCGATTATCGGGATTTCTTTGTTAATGGCTTTTACCGCAGGGGGCTGTCTAACGCAACCACCTTGGGAACCAACCTGTCCTATAGTGAAGATATTCAGAATGCAGGGGTTATGTGGACTCAGGCCATCAGTAATATTTTAATTGTAGACAGTGTGGTCATGGCCTCGCATGATGACCGGAATCAGATGAACTATTCCTATGGTTTATCCGCCAGCAAAGATTTCGGGAATTTTTCACTGGGTGCCAGTTCCAAGTATACCGAACGGGATTTTAAGTTTTTAGGCGATGATCTGGACAATGTTTCGAATTATCCAAAATTTGAAAATCTGGTGTATTTAGGGCTGACCAATGTGCCTTATGTGCACAATATTAATCTGAACTATGCTGAACAGAAATACTATGATCATCCTGAATTTGAACAGCAGAACCAGCGGGTGATCAATGTCGGATTTAACCGGAATTTTGGACGCCGATTTGCTGTCGGGCTCAGTTATTTCAATGCTTTTGGCGATCGTAAAGATTCTGGCGGGATATTATCTCTTAGTTATAATTTTGATAATGATAAATCCGTCTATTTTAGTCAGTCTGCAGACCAGAACACCAACCTGCAGCTAGTGAAAAGTGACTCGAGTCAGGTCGGCTTTGACTATGCTGTCGGTGTGAATCATCGCAATGATGACACACTTTATAATGTAAATGGCCTGCTGAAAACCAAGGTAGGTGATCTAGATTTTTACCATGTTCAGGGCAAGGAAACGCGTGACTCGCAACTGGCTTATCGTGGTGCTGTTGTCTGGCTGGGTAATCAGTTAAGTTTTACCAAAATTGTTGAACATGCTTTTGGTTTGGTCAAAGTCGGGGATTATCAAGATATTGATATTCTACGCTCACTGGTTTATGTCGATAAAACCAACAAAGACGGCTATGCCTTTGTGCATGACATTATTCCTTATGTGAAATACGACATCGCCTTTGATGAAAACCAGTTACCTATCGAAGATAAAATTCTTTATTCAAGTAAACAAATTACCGCGTTAAACCAGCGCGGCTACAAAATCAATTTCCCGGTTTTCCATGCTAAACAGGTTCGTATCCGGCCGGTAGATGTCCAAAATCGCAGTTTTGTACCGGGATCAGAGCTGCATATTAACAATGAAGGTGGCGAGGTTTATCCGATTGGTTCGGATGGAACGGTCACTTTATATGGCTTGATTCCAGGGAATTATAGTGTCCGGATTAAAACCCGAGAGGCGCAAACCTGTAGTGCTGTATTACAGGTTTCAGCTCAGGCACAAGATATAACTGTACCAGTTGAACTTGTGTGTAAATAAAAGGAGTAGGGGTAATGAAAGCGAGTGTACTGTTTTTAGTCTGTTGTATCAGCAGCAGTCTGTCTCTGGCACATGCGAGACAATGCCAAATCGAGCGTTTAACGGCAACCCAATTAAATTTGAATGCCTCTTATTTAAGTCAGGCTGCGACTTCCTTTTCGGTGAATTGTGATAGTCGTTATGCCATTAAGTTTAATAGCCGAAATCTGGTGAATAGTACAGGCAGCAGTTATCTGGTGAATGAGAAGAATTATAAGCTCAGAACCCAGATGAATATTAGTGGTGCCAGCTCTTCACGCTGGAATGTTCCGCTTAGTCAGGCTCCCACTGGTCAAGATAAATTTGTGGTGTTGGTACAATTAATGGAACGTCCAACGGCAAGAACACCTGCCGGTGTATACCGGGACAGTCTATATATTAATTTGATGTTTTAATTATGCTTTAAATATTGGAAATATCGAATATTTTTCCAAGGCTCTAACCAGGCGGGTGCAATACCACGAGTTTGATACAAGTATGAAATTAATTTCATGAATTTATCATAAAACTGCAAACTGTAAGGATTATGCTGGGCAGACAACAACAACAGAGGAATACGCGGATGTCAGCGTCTTCACGCACACTGGTATTAAAGTCGCCTAATATTCCTGAGAATTTTAAATTTTATTTTAAACAGGAAAAACAAAAAAACGCGATTAATGAAGTCATTGAAATTGAAGAGCTGGTGCGACCTCGTTTAAGAATTGCGTTAGTGACAGAAACCTGGCCGCCAGAAATTAATGGTGTAGCCAATTCATTATTACAACTGTGCAAAGGATTGCAAAAACTGGGACATAAAATTCTACTGATTCGTCCTGAACAAAAACAACCTTGTACCGATTTTAGTCCCAACAAAGAATGTCTGGTCAAGGCGCAGTCTATTCCGAAATATGGTCATCTGCAGTTTGGCTGGCCACAGCTTTATAAACTCTCCACTGCCATGGATGAGTTTGAGCCAGATATCGTGCATGTGGTGACCGAAGGGCCGCTGGGTCTGGCTGCGTTACAGGTGGCAAAATCCAAGCAGATTCCGGTGTCTAGCGGCTTCCACTCTGCCTTTCAGGACTTTAGCCGCTTTTTTGACCTGGCTTTTCTGGTTAAACCGATCCAGCGTTATCTGTGCTGGTTCCATAACAATACGCAACTGACCTGTGTACCCAGTACCGATACCGAGCAGTCTTTACGCCAGTTTGGTGTGGAAGGCCCACTGGTGGTCGTTGGTCGTGGGGTCGACGTCGACAGGTTCTCACCGCAACATCGTTCAGAAGCCTTACGTTTACGTTGGGGCGCCGATGAACAGACCCGGGTGCTGATTTATGTGGGCCGGGTGTCGCCAGAAAAAGAAGTGAATGTGGTGATTGATGCCTATCGGGCCATGCAGTCCATTGCCAAATATCCAACCAAGCTGGTGGTAGTAGGCGATGGTCCGGACCTGAAACGTCTGGAAGGGCTGAACACCGATGGCGAAGTCATTTTTATGGGCAGCTTAAGCGGACAAAAACTGGCTGAAGCTTATGCTAGTGCCGATGTGTTTGTCTTTGCCAGTCAGGTAGAAACCTTTGGTAATGTGGTGCTTGAAGCCATGGCCAGCGGCTTGCCAGTCGTGGCGTATGACTATGCTTGTGCCAATTTGCATGTCAAGCAAGATGAAACCGGCTGGCTTAGTCCACTGGGTGATGTCGCCGGAATTATGCGTTCGATTTATCAGTTACCAAGCGCAAAAGTATTAAGACAGATGGGTAAAAAAGCCCGTGAATCTACCCAGCATATCGGCTGGCAATATCCGATCCAACAATTTGAACAGGCACTTTATCGGGTGGTGCAGGAGTCGCATATGACGACCTAGATTTTAAGCTCAAGCTTAAAGGAGAGCATAGAATGAAACTTAAAAATGCAAAAATAAGAATACTTGATCTCGACTTGAAAGGCTGTTTGTATCTCAATCATTTTTCCCACTCCGAACGGGTGGCTTATTTCTTTAAAGTGGTGAGCCGCTTAGGCGACGGTTTATTCTGGTATGTCATGTTGGCCACAGTCTGGTTATGGCAGGGTCTGCTGTATGGATTACAGATTATCTACTTGCTGTTAGGTGGATCGGTCGGTACGGGCATCTATAAACTGCTTAAAAGCAAAACGGTGCGTCCCCGTCCTTATCAGGTACATCAGGTGATCCGCCTGGGCGAGCGTCCGCTTGATCACTTTAGTTTTCCTTCCGGTCACACTTTGCATGCGGTCATGATTACCACAGTGCTGGGCTATATTCAGCCGCTACTGCTGGTGTTGATGTTACCTTTTACCATTCTGGTGGCGCTATCACGTATGGTGCTGGGGCTGCATTATCCAAGTGATGTGGCGGTCGGTGCACTAATTGGCGGTCTGGTGGCCAGCTGCATTATTTCGGCTGCGCCGTATCTGGAAATTGCGCTATAGCCCATTCACCGGCGGTACGGCCTGTCAAAGCTGGTACAGCATTTGCAAAATTTGCTAAAGTAGTGCATCACACTAAACTGCCTTAGGAATAGACATGGGTTTACGTTGGACAGATAGCATCGATATCGCTATTGAATTGTATGAAGCACATCCAGATGTCGATCCGCAATGGATCCGTTTTACTGACCTGCATGCCTGGGTTTGTGCACTTCCAGATTTTGAAGATGATCCGACCAAGTCAACCGAAGGTCTGTTAGAAGCCATTCAAATGGCATGGATTGACGAAGCACGTTAACAGCGACCTCAAAAAACCGATTTTTTTACAGATTAAACGCAGAAAAAAGCCCATTTTTCGGTATAATGCGGCAAAATTTCTGTCAACTTTGACTTTAAGGAGCCAATCATGGCTATCGAACGTACATTATCTATCGTTAAACCAGACGCAGTTGCTAAAAACGTAATCGGCGAAATCTTCGCACGTTTTGAAAAAGCGGGTCTTAAAATCGTTGCAACTAAAATGAAACACTTGACTCAAGCTGAAGCTGAAGGCTTCTACGCTGAGCACAAAGAACGTGGTTTCTTCGCTGACTTAGTTGCGTTCATGACTTCTGGTCCAGTGGTTGTTTCAGTTCTTGAAGGTGAAAACGCAGTTCTTGCTCACCGTGAAATCCTGGGCGCAACTAACCCTAAAGAAGCGGCTCCTGGCACTATCCGTGCAGACTTCGCTGTAAGCATCGACGAAAACGCTGCTCACGGTTCTGACTCTGTAGCATCTGCTGACCGCGAAATTAACTACTTCTTCGCTCAAACTGAGATTGCTCCACGTACTCGTTAATACGCAGTATTCAAACCAGATAAGTGTTATTATACTTATCTGGTTTTTTTATTCTCTGAATAATCCTTTGCTCACATATTGAGCTTCTCCTTTCATCTTTAGACATGGTTTAGGTAACACACATGAGTACTGAAGCAGTCGCTGTATCAGCCGTTTCTGATGCACAGCAACACACTCCATCCGCTCCTGCACAGGAAAAAACTGTGGAGAAAGTGAACTTACTTGGCATGTCACGTCCGCAAATGGAAAAATTCTTCGAAGATATGGGTGAGAAGAAATTCCGTGCCGGGCAGGTGATGAAATGGATTCACCAGTATTTCGTGACTGATTTTTCTGAGATGACCAATATCTCAGGCAAGCTGCGTGAAAAGCTGGAAAAGATTTGTAAAATTAAAGCGCCAGAAGTGGTGCATAAAAACTTCTCCAAAGACGGTACCCGTAAATGGGTATTCCGTGTGGGTGATGGGGAAGGCTCACTGGTTGAAACCGTACTGATTCCAGCAGAAGATAAAACTGGTTCACGTAAGACCCTGTGTATTTCTTCACAGGTGGGCTGTGCACTGGATTGCTCATTTTGCTCAACTGGTAAACAGGGCTTCCAACGTGACCTAACCCAAGCGGAAATTATTGGTCAGTTGTGGATGGCAAACTATTCCTATATGGAAGATGTGCCTATCGCGGATCGTGAGCGTTCGGTGACGAACGTGGTGATGATGGGCATGGGCGAGCCGCTGCTGAACTATGATGCGGTCTTAAACTCGATGCGTATTATGCTGGATGACTTCGCCTATGGCATGTCAAAACGCCGTGTAACGCTGTCGACCTCGGGTGTAGTGCCAAAAATTGACCAGCTGGCTGAAGATATTGATGTCGCGCTGGCGATTTCTTTACACGCCACCAACGATGAACTGCGCAATGAGCTGGTGCCAATCAACAAGAAATATCCACTGGAACAGCTGATTGCAGCCTGCCAGCGTTATATCAAAAAAGATGGCAACGAAAGTGCGCGTAAGCACGTGACCATTGAATATGTCATGCTCGATGGCGTGAATGACAGCATTGAACATGCCAAAGAGATGATCAAGCTGCTCAAAGACCTGCCAAGCAAAATCAATTTAATTCCGTTTAACCCGTTCCCGCATGCGCCATATGGCCGTTCAAGCCGGAACCGGATTATTTCTTTCCAAAAAACTTTGTCTGATGCCGGATTTGTGTGTACGATTCGTCAGACACGCGGTGATGATATTGATGCAGCGTGTGGCCAGCTGGTGGGACAGGTGGCAGACCGTACCCGTCGTGCGGAACAATGGAAAAAGAAAGTTGCAGAGCGAAATGAAATTATGCGCTCTCAAGGATAATTAAATTTAGGGGGAGAGGTCCATTGACTAAGTTGATGTATAAATTCACAACCATCAGCACATTGTGTGTGGCTGCATGGATGAGCACCGGCTGTCAAACCACAACTCCTACTTTAAGTCCGAAAGATCCGGAAAAGGCAATTCAGGTGCGTACCCAGCTGGCGGCCGAGTATTTAAAATCGGGTGATTTAGACTCGGCCAAACGTGCCCTGGATCAGGCGCTGGAAACAGATTCGCGTGATTCCATGGCCAATATGATGATGGGCGTGCTGCTACAGCAAGAAGGAAGCAAGCTGAATCTGGAGAAGGCCGATACGTATTTTAAGCGTGCCATCTCTGCCGATCCGAACAATGCGCAGGCGCGTAACAACTATGGTACGTATTTGTATCAGGTTGAACGCTATAATGATGCCATTGAACAGCTGAGTATTGCCGGGGCAACACTCGGTTATGATCAACGTTTTCGTGCATTGGAAAACGTGGGGCGGATTTACCTGAAACTGGGCGATATGGCGAATGCTGAAAAATCATTCAAGCAGGCTCTGCAGGCGAACCGTGACTCCTATGTTTCAATGTTAGAGTTGGCGGAAATTTTTTATTTCAACCAGCAGACTCCTGCAGCATCCAGAATGTATGAACAGTTTGTGCGTGCTGTGGGACAAAAAAATCAAGGTGCGCGTGCATTGTGGATTGGGATCCGTGTTGCACGAGCAAATGGCGATCAGTTGGGACAGCAGGTGCTGGTCAATCAGCTTCGGGCATTGTTCCCTGAAAGCCAGGAATATCAACGTTATTTGCAATTACAGCACAGTACTGAGGCCGTATGGAAGTAAATCCTAATTCACCGCAATCAAATACAAATGTAGCGCCCAATGCATTAGGAAATATCCAACGCCCAGGTGAGTATCTGCGTCAAATCCGTCAAAATCAGAAGCTTGAGCTTGAAGATGTGGCGCAAGAATTGAATATTCCGGTCAAAACCCTGACGGCGCTGGAGCAGGATGAATACAAGTCACTGCCTGAAGCGACCTTTATCAAGGGTTATTACCGCACCTACGCCAAATATTTAAAAGTCGATGCCACCAGTATCATCCAGCGTTTTGATGAAATCTATGCCAATGATACCGGCATGCTGCCGAATCATGCCCTGAATAATTCCCCAATTAAAATTATGGGCAAACTGCCTGGCTCGAATCGTGACCGTAACCGCAAATGGTTAAAACGTATTGCGCTGGCGGTAGTGGCACTGGCCTTAATCTGGATTATCATCGCGGCCGTGCAAAACTGGTCATCTTCGCAGTCGAGCGACACTGAGCAGAATATTGTGCCAATGTCTGATGTCGAAATTATTAATTTAGACAACAGCAGTGCCGTGACCGGCGATCAGCTGTCTTTAAGCTTTAACCGTCCGACGTCGGTTCATATTGTGGATTCGACCGGGAAGGTGCTGGCCACTGGCCGTCAGGCGTCCAGCTTGAATTTAACTGGTGAGGCACCATTTCAGATTCGTTTAGATGATGCAACCGCAGTGTCATTAAGTCTAAACAATGAAAATATTTCATTGTCTCCATATACCGTCAATGGCAAAGCGGAATTCCGTTTGTCGCCTTAATGGCACAGAGTAGAGCGAAATCATGATTGAGAATCCAATTCGACGCCGTCCAACCCGTAAAATTCGTGTCGGTTCAGTCTATGTGGGCGGTGATGCGCCAATCAGCATTCAGAGTATGACCAATACCGAAACCTGTGATGTCGCTGCAACGGTTGCGCAAATTCAGCGCTGTGTTGATGCTGGTGCAGACATCATGCGGGTATCGGTACCAAGCATGGAAGCCGCACAGGCTTTTGGTGAAATCCGTAAGCAGGTCTCTGTTCCTTTGGTGGCTGATATTCACTTCGACTATAAAATTGCTTTGGCTGTGGCCGATTTCGGTGCTGACTGTCTGCGGATTAACCCGGGTAATATCGGTTCGGAAGCGAAAATCCGTGAAGTGGTGGCTGCGGCCAAACATCATGATATTTCCATGCGGATTGGGGTCAATGCCGGTTCACTGGAAAAAGATATTCAAAAAAAATACGGCGAGCCGACCGGTGCAGCCTTGCTTGAATCGGCCATGCGCCATATTGATATTTTAGACCGTCTGGATTTCCAGGAATTTAAGGTCTCGGTGAAAGCATCGAATGTATTTTTAACCATGGATGCCTATCGTTTGCTGTCGCAGCAAATTGATAATCCGCTACATTTAGGTGTGACTGAAGCGGGAATCTATCGGACCGGTTCGGTGAAATCAGCGATTGCCTTAGGTGGCCTGCTGATGGAAGGCATTGGCGACACCATGCGTATTTCCCTGGCAGCAGAGCCGGAAGAAGAAGTCAAAATTGGCTTTGATATTTTAAAATCGCTCGGCCTGCGTTCTAATGGCATTAACTTCATTGCCTGCCCAAGCTGTTCACGTCAGGAATTTAACGTGATTAAAGCCATGCAGATGTTGGAAGAGCGTCTGGAAGATGTCCGCACTCCAATGGATGTGTCGGTGATTGGCTGTAAAGTTAACGGTCCGGGCGAAGCCAAAGAAGCTGATATTGGCGTGGTAGGTGCAAGTCCGCGTTCACTGGTGTATCGTAATGGTGAAAAGAGCCATTTAATTGATACCAATCAATTGGTTGATGAAATCGAAACAATGGTTCGTCAACGTGTTAAAGAGCTTGAAGAAGCTAAGTCAAAAGAGATTATTCGCACAGGTTTTTCTGAGTAGATCATGAGTTCAATCGTCGCAATCAAAGGTTTTAATGACATTCTCCCAACCCAGACCCCGGCTTGGAGACGTCTGGAACAGCATCTGTCCAGTCTTATGGATGCTTATGGTTATCAGCAAATCCGTTTGCCGATGGTTGAGCAGACCCATCTGTTCAAGCGTTCCATTGGTGATGCAACCGATATCGTTGAAAAAGAAATGTACACCTTCCTGGACAAAGGCAATCCGCCAGAGTCATTGACTTTACGTCCGGAAGGTACGGCAGGCTGTGTACGTGCCATGCTTGAGCATAACCTGCTGCGCGGTGCAACGCCTCGCGTGTGGTATATCGGCCCAATGTTCCGTTATGAAAAACCGCAAAAAGGCCGTTATCGCCAGTTCCATCAGTTTGGTGTGGAAACTTTTGGTGTCGCTACCCCAGATATGGATGCCGAGCTGATTTTAATGACCGCGCGTTTATGGAAACGTATGGGCGTTGCAGATAAAGTTCAACTTGAACTGAATACTTTAGGTGAGTCAGATGAACGTGCCGCGTATCGCGCCGCCTTGGTTGAGTTCCTGGAAACGCACAAAGCCGATCTCGATGAAGATTCTCAGCGCCGTTTAAGCACCAACCCGCTGCGTATTCTGGACTCTAAAGATGCCAAAACTCAAAGCATCCTGGAAAATGCACCAAAACTTCACGACTTTATGGGTGAAGACACCATGGCGCATTTTGCCCTGTTGCAGCAGTATCTGACTGATGCCGGTGTCAGCTTCGTGATTAATCAAAAATTGGTCCGTGGTCTGGATTATTACAACAAAACTGTATTTGAATGGACCACCACCCATTTGGGTTCACAGGGGACAGTGTGTGCCGGCGGCCGTTATGATGGTCTGGTGGGGCAGTTAAAAGGCAAGCCAGAACAGTCGGTTCCGGCAGTTGGTTTTGCCATGGGCATGGAGCGTTTATTGCTTCTATTGGAACAGGTCGAAGACAACAGCCCAAGCCGCGATTGTGAAGTATTCCTGGTGGCCGATCCGGCATCACAAGGTAAAGCACTGGTGCTGGCAGAGCAGATTCGTGACCAGCTTGAAGCCAGTGGTAGTGCCATTCGCCTGAAAGTCGGCTCACAAGGCTCGATGAAAAGCCAGATGAAAAAAGCCGACCAGTCGGGTGCACTGTATGCTTTAATTCTGGGTGAGCGTGAGTGGGAAAACCAGCGCTTCGCCGTTAAAGAACTGGCCACTGCCGAGCAGTTGGATGTAGCTGTGGCAGAGATTGTGCCATTTATGATTGAAAAATTTTCTTCAAAATAAGCCAAAGAATATAAGGAAAAGGGTAATTCAATGAGCGCATTAAGTGATGATGAACAACTTGATCATTTAAAATCATTCGCTAAGAAATATGGTTCTGCAATTATTAGCGGGATTTTGATTGCGCTGATTGCCTTTTTCGGATGGCAATACTGGCAGAAGAAAAACCTGGCTGAAGATCAGACCAACACCGCCAAAGTCCAGCAACTGATGGACGAGGCGCGTGCGGCTGAAGGCGATGACAAAGCTTTCCAGAATCTGTCAACCACGGCCGATAAGATTGTGAAAGAAGCACCAGATTCCGTCCAGGCCATTCAGACCCAGTTCTTAATGGCGAAACTGGCCTATGATCAGGGCGATTATGCCGGTGCAGAAAAAGCCTTAAAGAAAGTTGAAAATTCTAAAGTCGATGATGCCGGCTTAATGCAGGTATTAAAACTGCGTTTGGCCTATGCGCAATTGGCACAAAAGAAATATGATGAGGCACTGAAAACCTTGTCTGCCGTCAACGATCCTGCCTTTAAAGCAACAGCTGAAGAAGCGCGTGGTGATGTGTACGTGGCGAAAAATGATATTGAAAATGCCAAAAAAGCGTATCAGAACGCATGGAATGCGTTACTTGAACGTCAACAGGAACGTCAAATTTTACAAATTAAACTCGAAAGTGTCGGCGTTTTAGTTGATGATCCTGAAATTGAACGTCCTGTAATCGACACACAAGTGGATGAAACTGAATGAATAGAAAATATAAGATCCCGTTTGCACTAACTGTTTTAAGCCTTGCATTGGTTGGCTGTTCAAGCAACAGCATTAAAGTTGAAAAAGTAAAACCGAATCCTTTGCCAAAACTGCAACAGGCCAAAACCCTGGTGCCTGTATTTTCTCAAAACACCTCATCGACTGCTGAAGAAGATCCGCTGCGTTTACAGCTAGATGTCGATAATGGCGTGGTATTTAATATTGATCCTAAAGGTGAAGTAGCAGCCTATCGTGGCAAGCAGCGTTTGTGGCAGACCGAAGTCAGCAAACAGGGGCTCAGCTCAGGTGTAGAAGCGGCAGAAGGTCTGGTGATTGTTGGGAATCAGAAAGGCCAACTGTTTGCACTGGATCAGGCTACAGGTGAGAAAAAATGGACCGCACAATTGACTGGCGCCATTCTGGCACCTTCGCTGGTGCATGCCAACCGTGTGGTGACCATCAGCAATGATGGTATTGTCTATGCGCATAACCTGGCGACTGGCCAGCAAATGTGGACTTACAATTTGCCGAATGTCCAGTTTAGCCTGCGTGGTAGCGCTGCACCGGTAGCGGTTGATCCGCGTACCGTGCTGGTAGCAACCGCCAATGCTTATATTTATGCAATTGATGTGGTGACCGGTACGCCGCGTATGCAGCGCCGTGTGGCCATCAGTGAAGGTCGCTCCGATATTCAGCGTTTAAATGATATTGATGGCGATCCGGTAGTAGCTGGCCAGTTCCTGGTCACTACCAGCTTCCAGGGCCAGGTGACCGTCACTGATCTGGCTTCACAGCAAGTGGTTTGGAGCGAAGACCTGAGCAGCACCAAACGTCCGGAAGTGGTCGGCAATGGGGTTTTTGTCGCCAGTGCCGATGGCCGTTTAGTGGCTTATGAAATTACCAGTGGCCAGAAGCTGTGGGAAAATGACCAGTTGCTTAACCGTCGTTTAAGTAACCCGGTAATGCTGGGTCAGGACCTGGTGGTGGGAGATATGGATGGTGTCTTGCATCTGTTTAACCCGAGCAACGGTCAGCTGATTGGTCGCGCCAAAACCAGCGGTGAAGTGCGTTCTTTACGTGTCATCGACAACCAGTTATATGTTGGTACGCAAAAGGGTGCATTCAGCATTTGGCAAAACCGTTAACTTTTTGTTGCCTTATGTTAAACTAGGCGACAATTTCCGTATTTTTTAACGCGGGGTGATTGAATGTTCAATGCCCCGTGTTTTTATTCAGGTCTTTGACTCAAATTTTTTCTTCCCATTTGTTTCTGATGTTCAGACCCGTGTAGTGGACTGATCTCAAATAAAGGTTAATCTATGAAACCCGTAATTGCGCTCATTGGTCGTCCGAACGTCGGAAAATCAACGTTGTTTAACCAGATCACCAAGAGTCGTGATGCTCTGGTCGCAGACTTTGCCGGCCTGACGCGTGACCGTAAATATGGTGATGCGACCTATCAGAATAAATCCTTCATCGTGGTCGATACCGGCGGTATTGGCGAATCTGAAGGTGGTATCGATTCTTACATGGCCGAGCAGTCGAAAACCGCCATCCATGAAGCCGATATGATCATCTTCGTGGTCGATGCGCGTGCCGGTCTGCTGGCTTCGGATGAGCAGATTGCCCGTGAACTGCGTACGCTGGGTAAAAAAGTCTTTCTGGTGGCCAACAAGGTCGATGGCGTACATGCAGAAGCCGCGCTGGTTGAATTCTTTAAACTGGGGATGGGCGAGCCAATGCAAGTGGCCGCCAGCCATGGTCGCGGTGTTCAGCAGATGCTGGAAGAAGTACTGCAAGATGTGCCGGAAGATGAAAACCCGGAAGAGCGTGATGAAGACACGGGTCTGCGTCTAGCGATTATTGGTCGTCCAAACGTGGGTAAATCGACGCTGGTGAACCGTTTGCTGGGTGAAGAGCGCGTGGTTGCTTTTGACCAGCCGGGCACAACACGTGACTCGATCTATATTCCGTTTGAGCGTGAAGGGCGTAAATACACCCTGATTGATACTGCCGGTGTACGCCGTAAAGGCAAGGTCGATGAAATGATCGAGAAATTCTCGATTGTAAAAACCTTGCAGGCGATGAAAGATGCCAACGTGGTGGTTGTGGTGGTCGATGCGCGTGAAGGGATTGTCGAGCAGGACCTGCACCTGATTGGTTATGCGCTGGAAGCTGGCCGTGCCATGGTGATTGCGATCAATAAATGGGACAACATGTCTGAATATGATCGCAAGCAGTGTAAGCTGGATGTCGAGCGCCGCTTTGACTTTATTCCTTGGGCGCGTATTCACCTGATTTCAGCGCTGCATGGCACTGGGGTGGGTGATCTTTATCCATCGATTCATCGTGCTTATGAGTCTTCGCGCTTAAAAGTATCACCAGCCAAACTGACTCAGATTCTGAATGATGCAACTGAAGCGCACCATCCGCCAAAAGTGCAGGGTCGTGCCATTAAAATGCGTTATGCACACATGGGAGGCCAGAACCCGCCAACGATTGTAATTCACGGTAACAAGGTGGATAAAACCCCGGCCGATTATCGTCGTTACCTGGAAAACGTGTTCCGTAAGGTCTATAAGCTGGAAGGAACTCCGGTGAAGATTGAATTTAAAACCTCTGAGAACCCGTTTGAAGGACGTAAATCACAGGTGGATGAACGTACTGCTGCGCGTCGTCGTCGTTATGTACAGAAGTTTAAGAAAGCCGAGAAGAAATTTAAACGCGGTTAAGCGGTTTTTACTTGATACAAAAAAAGCCCGAATCAGATTCGGGCTTTTTTATGGCCATCAGTTTCTAGTCTGGACGCCGTGCCAGCCACATATTGCTATAACGATTCACCCACTGCGGGCTTAGGCGCGACAGGGTAAACAGGAATTTGCTTTTTAATCCGACCGGCTGATGGGTGGCGGTAAATAGCGAGCTTTTTCGCGTAACACAACTGAAAATTTCATCGGCCACATCTTCCGCGCTTAAATGTACCCCCATATTTTGGATGGTGCCGGCATCCATATCTTTGACCATGGCGGTTTGTACAAACAGCGGCATCACATCCAGCACCCGGATACCGTATTTTTGCCATTCTACATCCAGCCCTTCGCTTATACCGCGTACCGCAAATTTACTGGCCGAATACGACACCAGATCGGCCTGTCCATAAATGGCCGAAGCTGACGACAGGTTCACCACCCGGGCAAAAGTCGCCTGTTTTAAATAAGGCAGTGCGGCATGACAGCCATTTAGTACCCCATTGACATTAACTTGCATGGTGCGCTGATGCGCCTGAATCTCGGTGTCTTCAAAAGCACCCGAATATAAAATGCCGGCATTGTTGACTAAAATATTCAGCTCGCCAGCCCAGTCTACAAAACGCGCCAAAGCCGTTTGCCACTGCGCATAATCCGCGACATCCAGCCCGCCGGCTTGCGCATTAGGACCCAGCTGCTGCGCCAGTTGCTCGGCCAGCGCAACATTTAAATCATAAATTCCGACTTTATAACCCGCCTGATAAAATAAGCGGGCCACTGCTGCACCAATGCCTTGTGCTGCGCCACTAATGAAGATACTGTGCATGTGGCTAACTCCTTGTGTTTTTGTTTTTCAACGTGTGGTTCTGTTGAGAGCATAGCAAATATTTTTATGTAGATGATGGTTGAAGAAGGTAGAAATCGGCATGGATCAGTTATTGGCAGTGATGAAACAGCTTCGTGAGCAATGTCCGTGGGACCAGAAGCAGACCCCAGAATCGCTGACCAAGTATGCGATTGAAGAAGCCTATGAAGTCGAAGCGGCCGTGCGCAGTGGTCATGCTCAGGACGTCAAAGAGGAACTGGGCGATCTATTGCTGCAAGTGGTATTCCAGTCGCAAATGTATAGCGAGCAGGGTGCTTTTGACTTTCAGGATGTGGTGCAGGCCATTACCGATAAAATGATTCGCCGTCATCCGCATGTATTTCAGCCCGAGCAGTTTGCGGCCTTAAGCCCGGAAGATGTCAGTGCATTGTGGCAGCAGATTAAACAGCAGGAAAAAGCCGGCAAACCTGCATCGCGCTTATCTGAGGTCAAACATGGCCCGGCCATTCAGCAGGCTCAGCAGTTACAGCACAATGTCGCGCAGATTGGCTTTGATTTTCCCGATGTCACTGGCGCGATGCAGAAAGTCGATGAAGAGTTGCAGGAGTTGAAACAGGCGGTGGATCGGCAAAATTCCGACGAAATTCTGGATGAGCTGGGTGACTGTTTATTTTCTTTAATTAATGTTGGCCGTAAACTGAATCTGTCCAGCGAAATGGCTTTGCTGAGTACCGTACATAAATTTAGAACCCGCTTTGCTTTCATTGAACAGCAGTTACAACAGCAGCATAAAAATATAGAACAGGTGTCGTTGGCTGAAATGGATCAGTTGTGGGAGCAGGCAAAACAACAATTAAAATGACAGAGTGACCATGACAAGAAGAATAAGATTTCAACACGCTCAAGCTCTAATTCAATTTACTGTGATGTTCTGCGTGTTTTGTAGCTTTTTCGCGCTGCAAAATGCGCAGGCAGAAAATTATGATGCGCGTTATCTGCAATGGAAGGCTGAACAAGAGGCGATTGATGCCCGCTTAAGCCCGTCGGCTTCTACGAAGACTTCCCAACCCCGTTCAGCTAGCGCAGGCAGTAGTGAAAAAATTAATCTGAATATGGCAACAGCCGCGCAATTACAGCAATTATCTGGCGTGGGACAAAAGAAGGCGGAAGCTATTATTGAGTACCGCAATCGGCATGGAAAATTCAAACGGATTGAAGATTTACAGTTAGTCAAAGGGATTGGACCGGCATTATTGGCCAAAAACCGGCACCGGCTGGGTATTTAATCGGGTCTGATCATCGGCCAACACCGCATCAGCCGGGCCCGAGTATTGAGATAATCAAATTGCCCTTTGATTGTGTTAGAGATATGATTAGCGTCATCTAATCTATTTTACGTTCAGACGTAGGAGACAGCGTCTTTTGCAAACTTTGCGCGCGTCAAAATGTGGTTTATCAACCACGCAATTACCTGCTTACATTCTAGATGTTATTGATGCTTTAACCAAAGCTGGCTATGAAGCTTATATCGTTGGTGGTGGTGTTCGTGACCTGATGTTGGGCCTGAATCCGAAGGATTTTGATGCCGTGACCAATGCCACGCCATCTCAGGTCAAAGAGGTGTTCGGACGCCGCTGTCGCATTATCGGACGCCGCTTTGAGCTGGCTCATGTCTATTCTGGACGTGAACTGGTGGAAGTTGCTACCTTCCGTGCACCGCCGAAAAGAGCGGTGACCTCTGCTGCGGGCATGATTTTAAGAGACAATAACTGGGGCACGATTGAGCAGGATTTTGCCCGTCGTGACTTCAGTATCAATGCTTTGTATTACCAGCCACGTAAAGGAATCGTGCTGGATTTCTGTCATGCAGTTGATGACATTAAATCCAAAACCTTGCGTCTGCTTGGGGATCCGACCGTCCGTTTTGAAGAAGATCCGGTGCGGATGCTGCGGACCTTACGTTTTGCGGCCAAGCTGAATTTCAATATTGATCCGGCCATTCTGGAGATTTTTACTCCGGAAATGACTCAGTTGCTGCGCGATGTTTCTCCGCACCGTCTGTATGATGAATCGCAAAAACTGTTCACCATGGGGCATTTAAATCGCGTCTTGCCGATGCTGATTGACTTCGGTATCTGGCGTCAGCTTTTTGCCGACATCAAGCCGGACATCACCCCCTTTATTGAACTGGCTGCAAAAAATACCGATCAGCGCATTGCGATTGGCAAAACCATCAACCCGGCCTTTTTCTATGCGGTGCTGCTGTGGAAGCCATTTTTAGAGCGCTGTGATTTTTATCTGTCCAAAGGGGTAATTCCGGCAGAAGCACGTGCACAGGCTGGGCTGGATGTGTTGAAACGTCAGGCCACCCGCACGGTGATTCCGCGTTTTGCCGAAACCTTTATTCGTGAAGTCTGGGAAATGCAAACCCGTTTGCTGAATCCAAAACCTCAGCAAATTGCTGCCTTGTCCAACCATGCGCGTTTCCGTGCCGGTTTCGACTTTTTGCTGCTGCGTGAAAGATCTGGCGATGCCCAGACTCAAGAGATGGGTACGTGGTGGGATCAGTACCAGACCATGAGCACCGATGAAAAAGAACGTGCCATTGGCCAGTACAACCGTCAGCGGGCCAAGAGCCGTCGCAAAGCTGCACAGGAAGAACATCTGGAGCAGCAGCTGAATGCCGCGCAGACCGCCGAAATTGAACCGCTGGTGAATGAGCCGGAGCCACGCAGCCGCCGTGCCCATAAAGCCAAACAGCAGGAAGATGCCCGTGCCCAAGTTGCATCAACATCATCAAGCAATGGCTCGGGTATTGGTGCAGACCATCCAATTCTGAAGCGCAAGCGGGTACAACGTGATTTAAGTCAGGTTATTTTCGGGCCAACACAATGAGTAGGGTGACTTATATTGGCCTAGGTAGTAACCTGGGCGATTCACGCCAGATTCTGACCGAAGCTGTGCACAAGCTGGCGACGTTGGGTCAGGTCAAAACCTCTAAACTGTATCAAAGTCCGCCAATGGGGCCACAAGACCAGCCGAATTATTTAAATGCGGTGGTACAGCTGCGTACAGATTTACCGGCGCTGGAATTGCTGGATCAGCTGCAGCGTTTTGAGCAGGAAGCCGGACGGGTGCGTTTACGCCATTGGGGTGAACGCACGCTCGATCTGGATTTACTCCTCTATGGACAGGAGCAGATTCAGCATGAACGTCTGACTGTGCCGCATGTCGGCGTTTTAGAACGCAATTTCGTGGTCATTCCATTACTGGATTTAGACCCCGAACTGCGTGTGCATACGCAATTATTAAAAGACTTGCCGTTCATTCAACAGCCCGCACTGGATGTGCTGGACCATGAACACTGGGCAAATATTTAAAGTGATTTTTAGCATGTTCTATGCTTTTCCTAGAGGAACATCTCCATGATTAGTCTCAGTGACTTAAGACAATTTAAAGCCGATGGTCGCAAATTCTCCTGCCTGACTTGTTATGATGCGAGTATGGCCAAGGCAATGGAAATTGCTGAAATTGATAGTATTTTAATTGGCGACTCGCTGGGGATGTCGATTCAGGGCCGTGACTCTACCTTGCCGGTGACCGTTGAAGATATGGCCTATCATACGGCAGCAGTGCGTCGTGGCAATCAGCATGCCTTTATCATGACCGATCTGCCATTTATGAGTTATGCCACCTTGAATGATGCACTGCAAAGCTCGAAAACCGTGATGCAGGCCGGTGCGCAAATGGTCAAAATGGAAGGTGGTGCCTGGCTGGCTGAAACCGTAGAAGTGCTGACCCGTAACGGAATTCCAGTGTGTGTGCATTTGGGCCTGACGCCGCAATCGGTACATGTCTTTGGCGGTTATAAACTCCAGGCGCGTACCCGTGAAGCGGCGGACAAGTTGATTGCCGACTGTCAGGCGGTGGTTGATGCCGGTGCTGCGCTGTTATTGCTGGAATGTGTACCGGCGCAGCTTGGTCAGGAAATTAGTGCCCTGTTCCCGCATATTCCGGTAATTGGGATTGGTGCCGGTGCAGACACCGATGGTCAGGTGCTGGTGGTGCAAGATATGCTGGGTCTGACGTTTGGCCGCGTTGCCAAATTTGTACGGAACTTTATGAAAGAGCAGTCTGGTGAAACAGCCATTTTAGATGCCTTCAAATCCTATCATGCTGCGGTACAAGACGGTTCTTTCCCGGCACGTGAACAAACTTTCCAAGTTGAGTTGTAAAACATGAAAACAGAAACCACGATTCAGGGATTGGCAGCCTCATTAAATCCTGCACGTGCAGCGCGTAAAATTATTGGTTTTGTCCCGACCATGGGCAATTTGCATGAAGGCCATCTGAGCCTGGTGCGTGAAGCGCGTCAATTATGTGATGTGGTGGTGGTCAGCATCTTCGTGAACCCGATTCAGTTTGGTCCAAATGAAGACTTTGACAACTATCCACGGACCTTGGAACAAGACAGTCAATTGCTGGCAGAAGCCGGTTGTGACATCGTATTTGCACCTTCTGTCGAGCAAATGTATGGCAAAAACCCGCGTTTAACCAACATCAGTGTGTCTGAAATTACCGAAGACCTGTGTGGTTTGCAGCGTCCGGGACATTTTGATGGTGTCGCGGTGGTGGTGACCAAGCTGTTTAATATTGTGCAGCCGAACTATGCCTTCTTTGGCCAAAAAGATTATCAACAGCTGGCGGTGATCCGTCAGTTTGTACGTGACCTGAATATTCCGCTGGAAGTGATTGGCGTGCCAATTGTCCGGGCAGAGGATGGTCTGGCGCTCAGTTCACGTAACGGTTATTTAAGTGAACAGGAACGTAAAACGGCACCAGTAATTTATCAAAGCCTGAAAAACGCTGAACAGGCACTGCAACAGGGTGAAAAGCTGTCAGAAGTGTTAGCGAATATTAAAGCAGCATTGACGCAGGCCGGCTTTGTTGTGGACTATGTAGAGGCACGTACACCTGAACTGCAAAAAATTGATGAATTTAATCAAGAGATTGTTTTGTTCGTGGCGGCAAAATTGGGAAGCACCCGCTTAATTGATAATATGCAGATCAAACCGACTGCATAGCTCAGCAATGGAAAGGACAGCCTTGTCATGAAGCGTATTTTGATTGTGACCGGACAATCAGGTTCAGGAAAATCCTCGGCTTTGCAGGTTCTCGAAGACCTCGGATATTACTGTATTGATAACCTTCCTCTGGCATTGCTGCCCGAAATTGTGGCCAAGCTTGATCTGGAAAATAATCTGGAACAGCTGGCGCTAGGGGTCGATGTGCGCAGTACCCGCGCCAATTTGCAGGAATTTGACCAGGTATTTGAACAGCTGCAGGGTCATGGCTCGGTCGATATTATTTATCTGACCGCCCAAGATCAGGAGCTGATCACCCGCTTTAGTGCTTCGCGCCGTCCACATCCTCTGGCCAGCCGGTTTAAAAGTCTGCATCAATGCATTCAGGAAGAAAAAGTCCTGCTTATGCCGATTCAGCTGCGCTCCACGGTGCACATTGATACCACCGACAAGAGTGTGCATGACTTAAAGCATACCTTGCTGTCGAAGCTGGGTCAGACCGATAAACTGATTGTGATTTTGCAATCTTTTGGCTACAAGCATGGTATTCCGCTGGATGCCGACTATGTCTTTGATATCCGGCATTTGCCGAACCCACATTGGGATCTGTCTTTGCGCAAATATTCCGGGCTGGATGAGCCGGTGCAACAGTTTCTGGAACAGCATGAACAGACCAATGAAATGTTCCAGGATATTTATCAGTTTTTAAATAAATGGCTGCCTGCATTTGCAGAAGGGCATCGTCATTATATGACCATCTCTATTGGCTGTACCGGTGGGCAGCACCGATCTGTTTATATGGTGGATAGACTAAAAAAGGCACTTGAGGCACAATGGTCTATTCAAGTCTTACACCGGGAAATGAAGCACTGGTCATGATTGACACAACTGTTGACGTAATTAATAAACTAGGTTTACATGCGCGTGCATCAGGCAAACTGATTGAAGTCACCACGAAATTCCGTTCGTCCATTCAAATTGGCAAAGGTGACAAGTTGGTCGATGCAAAAAATATCATGTCCCTGCTCATGCTCGGCGCAGGTAAGGGCACAACTTTACGTTTAGTGATTGAAGGTGCAGATGAAGAACAAGCTTTATCTGAAATTCAGGCACTTTTTGCAGCAAAATTTTACGAGGCAGATTAATCGTGGCACGTCGACCGCACCGTTTTACCGAAGATGATTTCGAATCTTTAGAAGGACGTGCAAGTAAAACTGAACAGAAAAAAGCCGTACAGCGTATGGCTGCTTTGGGCGAGCAGTTGTCTCAACTGAACCCGAAGCAAATTCAAAAGCTTCCTGTAGATGAGCGTTTAATTGATGCACTCATTGAAGTGCAGAATATCAGTTCGCATGAGGCGCGTCGCCGTCAGTTCCAGCGGATTGGGAAACTGCTGCGCAATGAAGATGAATCGGTGATTCTGTCTTATTTAACCCCGCAGCAGGGTGCCAAAAAAACCGCACAGCTGCAACGCTGGGTCGAGCGGATTATTAAAGATGGTGATCCGGTAATTAATGATTTCTGCAAAACTTATAATGCGGCAGAACGACATACCCTGCGTCAGCATGTGTTGCGCATTCACCGTGATTTGAAAGTGGAAATGCCGGAAGCAGAGCTGGAAGCATCCAAGTTAAAATTGTTTAACTATGTGCAGCAAGTGGCGCTGTTATCTGACAATTAAGCTAATCAGACTTTATCTGGTCCGAAGCCATTAAAAACGACTCAATGGAGTCGTTTTTTTATTGCGGTTCATTTTTGGGTGACTGATTTGAAAACGGGCACTATGACCCGCATCAACATCTCAGCTGGCTTTAACCGAACTCGCCGACAGCGCGTTCTTTGGCCCATTCACGTAATACAAACTTCTGTAATTTTCCGGTCGAGGTTTTAGGAATCTCGGTAATCACCACTTCTTTTGGCACTTTAAAGCGCGCCAGATGCTGCTGGCAGAAGGCAATGATTTCATCTTCGGTCACGGTTTTACCTTCTTTAATTTCAATAAAGGCGCACGGGACTTCCTGCCAGCGCGGATCCGGTTTGGCCACCACTGCCGCGGTGAGGACCGCAGGGTGCTGGTACAGCACCTCTTCAACCTCCAGCGAGGAAATATTTTCACCGCCGGAAATAATCACATCCTTGGAGCGGTCGGTAATTTTGGCATAGCCATCCGGCTGGCAAACGGCCAGGTCACCGGTATGGAACCAGCCACCGGCAAAGGCTTCGGCCGTCGCTTCCGGATTTTTTAAATAGCCTTTCATCACGATATTGCCACGGAACATAATTTCGCCCATGGTTTCGCCATCGTTCGGTACCGGTTGCATGGTCTCCGGGTCGAGGACTTTCATGCCATCTTGCAGCGGATATGGCACGCCTTGGCGTGAATGCAATTGCGCCTGTTCCTGAATAGTCAGCTCAGACCAGCCAGCTTGTGATGCACATAGCGCCGATGGGCCATAGGTTTCAGTTAAGCCATAAACATGGGTCACGTTAATGCCCAGATTACGCATCCCTTCAATAATCGCCGCAGGTGGTGCAGCACCGGCCACCATCACTTCTACGCGATGCTCAATTTTGATCTGCTGCTGTTCCGGGGCATTAATCAGCATCGACAGTACAATCGGTGCGCCGCAGAAGTAATCAACTTTGTGTTCTGCAATCAGCTTAAAAATCAGTTCAGGATCGACTTTGCGCAGGCAGATATTGGTGCCGCCATTGGCCGCCATGGTCCAGGCAAAACACCAGCCATTGCAGTGGAACAGCGGCAAGGTCCATAAATAGGTCGCGCGCGGGGTCATGCCGCAGGCAATAATATTACTGGCGGCATTGATATAAGCCCCACGATGATGATAGACCACGCCTTTCGGGTTGCCGGTGGTGCCAGAGGTATAGTTCAGGCTAATCGCATCCCATTCATCTTGTGGGAGTGACCATTCAAAATTGGCATCGCCTTCAGCCAGCCAGTCTTCATATTCAATCTGGCCAATCGGGGCAGTAAAGCACTGCTCGTACAGCTCATCTTCAACATCAATCACAAAAATTTCTTGTGGCACCAGCGCCAACGCTTCTTTGGCCACGGCAGAAAATTCCGGATCAACCAGTAACACTTTGGATTCGGCATGTTCCAGCATAAAGGCCAGACTTTTGGCATCGAGCCGGGTGTTGAGGGTATTGAGGACGGCGCCTGCCATTGGTACGGCAAAATGTGCTTCCAGCATGGCTGGTACGTTCGGGAGTAAGGTGGACACGGTATCATTCTTGCCGACCCCCAGCTGTTGTAGCTGATGGGCAAACTGGCGGCAACGTTGATATTTTTCTCGCCAGGTAATGCGGCGTTTACCGTGAATAATGGCGTCCTGATGCGGGTAGATATAAGCAGCGCGTTCAAGGTATCTCAGTGGAGACAAGGCCACGAAATTGGCAGGGGTACGCGGCAATTGATCATATGCGCTAACCATTATTATTACTCCCTAATCATATTTATTGTTTCTCTGGTTTAAAGATATTCATTTCAGTGCAGGCTTGCAGTTATTCTTTAGTCGAGTGAGCGGTATTGCTGCTGAATAGGCACGCTATCATCTGAAATATAAACCTTTTTTGATCCGGTAAAATTGTATGGAGATATTTCTTTTTTATCTGGGTGTAGCTGATGATGGCAGTTGCAGATAGATTGGCCAGATCAGCATATAAAAAGCCACATCATCCGTTTGACCGGTAAATCCGGAAATAAAATTGGCCCATGCAGCACATTTTTTTAAATCGGAAAAAATTAAGCATAAACACGAGGCTTAATTTGAATTTTCTCGGAGAAAAGGTTTAATCACCGCGCCAAGACGTGTAAAATTCTAGTCGATTTTTTATTTACCACCGTTTTTTATCTTTTGAGGTTCTCCTCGATCATAATCTCGCGGTGACATGCTCCATGGTACGGGGCATCACTCCTTAAGGATTTTCTATGCCAATTATCACTTTGCCGAATGGTGATCAAAAACAATTTGATCAAGCCGTATCTGTGATGGAAGTTGCACAAAGCATCGGCCCGGGTCTTGCCAAAAATACTGTGGCAGGTCGTGTGAACGATCGTTTAGTCGATGCCTGCGATTTAATTACCGAAGATGCCACCTTACAAATCATCACACCGAAAGACGAAGAAGGGGTCGAAATTATTCGTCACTCTTGTGCGCACCTGGTGGGCCATGCGGTAAAACAATTGTTCCCTGAAGCAAAAATGGTGATTGGTCCGGTCATTGAAGAAGGTTTCTACTATGACATCTGGATGCCACGTCCATTTACTTTAGATGACATGGCGGCCATCGAAGAGCGTATGAAAAAGCTCATCGACCAGGACTACGATGTTGTGAAAAAAATGACCCCGCGTGATGAAGTTATTGCTGAATTCACTGCGCGTGGCGAAGAATACAAACTGCGCCTGATTGCAGACATGCCTGAAGAAACTCAAATGGGCCTGTACTACCATCAGGACTATCTGGATATGTGCCGTGGTCCGCACGTACCAAATACCAAATTCTTAAAATCGTTCAAGCTGACCAAAATCTCGGGTGCTTACTGGCGCGGTGATGCCAAGAACGAGCAGCTGCAACGGATTTACGGTACCGCTTGGGCTGACAAAAAACAGCTGGCTGCCTACATCAAACGTATTGAAGAAGCAGAAAAGCGTGACCACCGTAAAATTGGTAAAGCCTTAGACCTGTTCCATATGCAGGAAGAAGCGCCGGGTATGGTGTTCTGGCATCCAAATGGCTGGACCATTTACCAGGTGCTGGAACAGTACATGCGTAAAGTGCAGCAGGACAACGGTTATCAGGAAATCCGTACTCCGCAGGTGGTCGATTTCACCTTATGGGAAAAATCGGGTCATGCCGCGAACTATGCGGAAAACATGTTTACCACGCATTCTGAAAACCGTAACTACGCAGTGAAGCCAATGAACTGCCCATGTCACGTGCAGGTGTTTAACCAGGGCCTAAAGTCGTATCGTGATTTACCAATCCGTCTGGCAGAATTTGGTTCATGTCACCGTAACGAGCCATCGGGTTCATTGCACGGTATTATGCGGGTACGTGGTTTCACTCAAGATGATGCGCATATTTTCTGTACCAAAGAGCAGATTGGCCAAGAGGTTGCTGACTTTATTCAATTAACCTTAGACGTCTACAAAGACTTTGGTTTTGAAGATGTGCAAATGAAGTTATCGACTCGTCCTGAAAAACGTGTCGGTGATGATGCACTGTGGGATCTGGCGGAAAAATCACTGGCCGATGCTTTGGATGCAGCGGGTCTGGCCTGGGAATTACAGCCGGGTGAAGGTGCATTCTATGGTCCGAAAATTGAATTCTCATTGAAAGACTGCTTAGGCCGTGTATGGCAGTGCGGTACCATTCAGTGTGACTTTAACTTGCCAGAACGTTTAGATGCTTCTTATGTGACGGAAGATAACGACCGTGATCAGCCGGTAATGTTACACCGTGCGATTCTTGGGAGTTTTGAGCGTTTTATTGGTATACTTATTGAACACTATGCGGGCTTTATGCCACCTTGGTTATCGCCAACACAAGCCTGTGTAATGAATATTACCGACGCGCAAGCTGAAGCCTGTGGGTCAGTCGTCGAGAAACTGAAAGAAAACGGTATCCGTGCGATTTCTGACTTGAGAAATGAGAAAATCGGCTTTAAGATTCGTGAACGTACTTTAGAGCGTATTCCTTACTTGCTGGTTCTTGGCGACCGTGAAGTAGAGGAAGGTACAGTGAACGTGCGTACCCGCTCAGGAAAAAATTTGGGTACTATGTCAATTGATGCTTTCATTGACCTAGTAAAAGCAGCCGTTGCCGAACGCGGCCGGTACATTGTGGAGTAAGAAAGATTAAACAGCCTGACCGTAACCAACAACAAGGTGCTAAGAGTAACCGCCCTGCAATTAATGACGAGATCCGTGCAAAAGAAGTACGCCTCGTTGCAGCGGATGGTGAACAAAAAGGAATTGTTTCTTTAGCGGAAGCATTGCGTGCTGCAGAGGATGCAGATCTTGACCTCGTTGAGATTGTGGCAAATGCAGAGCCGCCTGTTTGTAAAATCATGGATTACAACAAGCACTTGTTTGACCTGAAGCAAAAGCAAAAAGATGCCAAGAAAAAGCAGCATCAAGTGCAGGTAAAAGAAATTAAATTGCGCCCAGCAACCGATGTAGGTGACTACAACGTAAAACTGCGTGCCATTTTAAAGTTCTTGGAAGAAGGCAACAAAGTCAAAATCACGCTGCGTTTCCGTGGTCGTGAAATGGCGCACCAACAATTGGGTCTGGCACAATTACAGAAAATTGAAGCGGATGTAGCTGAAATTGGTGTAGTTGAACAGGCGCCAAAAATGGAAGGTCGTCAAATGGGTATGCTGCTTGGACCGAAAAAGAAAAAGTAAGCACTCATTGATCAGAAAAGCCCTGCAAGTGCAGGGCTTTTTTATTTTTAAACTTTTGTATTTAAATCCCAATGCTGCTTTAGGTCGTTTACGATTTGATCAGTGTAATTTTTAGAGAAGCTGCCTAACTGAATGAGTGTAAACCTTTGTCTGAGGCTATTGCCTAAGTTTTTTTCAATAAATATAAATTGTACCGTCCCCTGACGAAAATTAAACTGCTGTTCTGATTCAGGCGTATTAAATCGGGTGAGATTTCGTTTGATATAATAATAAGGTGGGTCATATTTAGCATTAAATCGGCTACTTGAAATATCTTCGCGTTTGATTGACCACAATGTAGGTATGCCAAGCACACTATAATAAATTTTAGACTCGGTAATATGTAGTCGTATATTCCACAAAGACAATGAAATTATTATAAAAATAAGCATATAGAGCAAAGATTGCGGCGCTTCTTTGATAAGCGCATTTAAAACTTCCAAGAAGGGTATATCATTATCAAGCCCCATCTTCCAAAGAATCCATAACACGCCAATGGGTGCAGCTAGACTTAAAATGGAGGCATACTGAAAGATCAAAATAGGATAGGAGTGGTTTTGAATATTCATACTTTTTATTTTTATGTTTCATTGCTTTAAATGTATCAATTTAAATAAAAAAAGAAAGACCCATCTTCGAGTCTTTCTTGGGATTTAATGATTATTCAGCATTCACTGTTTTTTCGGTCACTTCAGGTGTTTCGAGTAACAGTTTTTTGCCGATTGGAATTTGACGCGGTAATTTTTCTTCAGGAATAATGCGCTCAAGATCAATCACCAATAAGCCATTTTCGTAGTCCGCTTGTTGCACTTCAATATGCTCATCTAGACGCAATGATAATTTAAATGAACGGCGCGCAATGCCTTTGTGTAAGTATTCAGTATGTTCTTGCTGTACTGCTTCAGGTTTGCCTGTAATGGACAGTAACTGATTTTCAAGGCTAATGCTGAGTTCATTTTGGCTAAAGCCTGCAGTTGCAACCACGATACGGTAACGATTTTCGCCACTTTTTTCGATATTGTAGGGCGGATAATTCGGTGCATCGCTTTGCATTGCATACTCAATAAAGTCGTTAAGACGGTCGAAGCCAATGCTACGGCGGAATAATGGATGAAGATTTAAATTACTCATAATTAGAACCTCCTGAGGTCAGCAAAGTTTTAAAAATAAGAAATAAGATCTGTCATGAATATCATCGACAGGGCGAAAGATGAATTTCATCCTTACGCAAAAATAAATATAGGTGTAGGTGTTAAAATTTCAAGAATTAAAGCTAAATTTATTTAAAAAAATTTCTTAAAATACTGAAATTAAAATAGAAATAAATTATAAATGATGCGCTTGCTGTTTTTCTGAAGATACATTAAATTGTCATAACAAAACACCAGTGAAGGTGTGTGGAGTATAAAATCTGATGATTGATCTTTATTATTGGGGCACGCCCAATGGCCATAAAATTACGATTGCCTTAGAAGAAATGGCGCTGCCATACCAAATTTTCCCGATTAATATCCTTGAAAACGACCAGTTCCAGCCAGATTTTCTGCGCATTTCTCCCAACAATAAAATTCCAGCTATCGTCGATCAGAATGGACCGAATCGCCAGCCGATTTCGATTTTTGAATCGGGTGCGATCTTGCAATATCTGGGCCGTAAAACCGGTATGTTCTATCCGGTAGATGAGCTCGAGCGGGTAGAGGTGGAGCAGTGGCTGATGTGGCAAATGGGTGGCTTAGGCCCGATGCTGGGGCAGAACCATCACTTTAGCCGTTTTGCACCCGAGCGTATTGCCTATGCCACCGAGCGTTATGTCAATGAAAGCAAACGTCTGTATGGCGTGTTAAACAAGCAGCTGATCGGGCAGAAATATGTAGCCGGTGAATATTCAATTGCCGATATGGCGATTTTACCGTGGTTGTTACGCCATGAATGGCAGCAGATTCCGCTAGAAGATTATCCGCATGTGCAGGATTATATTGAGCGTTTAACCGCCCGTCCGGCAGTACAACGCGCCCTGGCGATTCAGGTTTAAATAATCATCATAAAATCACCTAAAGCATCTTCGGGTGCTTTTTTTGTGATTTCAGTTAAGATGGGCAGAACCTGTTAACTGCATCTGTTATGGCTTATCTGCTGTTATTTCTGTCGGCCTTTGGGGCGGCTACCTTATTGCCGTTGCAATCTGAAGCGGTATTACTGGGCCTGCTCATTCAAGAGCAACATTCGGTGATGGCTTTAATAGCCATCGCCAGTCTGGGCAATATTCTGGGCAGCTGTGTGAACTGGTGGTTAGGACTCAAGATCGAGCAGTATAAAGACAAGCGCTGGTTTCCGGTGTCTGAACCCAAGCTGCAGCAGGCACAGCAGATTTATCGGAAATATGGCTTCTGGTCTTTGCTGCTCAGTTGGGTGCCGGTGATTGGTGATCCAATCACCCTAATTGCCGGTTTAATGAAAGAAAACTTCGCTCGATTTCTGCTGATGGTGAGTGTAGCCAAAATCGGGCGTTATCTGTTTATTTATCTGGCTTATGCCATGTTCTAGTTTAGCCCTCACATTCTGCTGGCTGAAAACGGACTTCATCTTTCAGGCTGGATTTTTTATAGATCCAGAATTTGCGTGGTACATCGACCTGTGCACCTTGCAGCGCCTGAATCAGTTTCTGGTCCAGCGCATAACGGCCGGAGCCTTGCTGAATTTTAACCTTGTGGATGTTGCCGTATTTATCGGCTTTCATTTTGAACTGAATCCGGCGGGCATGACCATTTAACTCATCTTCGGTGACGTTCAGTTGAGGCTGGCTGCGATATTGAAACGCGCTTTTTGCGCCGGCTTGCTGCGCTTGCCAGACAGTCGAGTCAAAGCTGTAGTGGCAGTCCTGAGCAGTATCTTTTAAATCCAGATGAAAGACCTGATAACCAATCACTGGAACCGGGGTATCATCGACCAGATGTGGTTTGATTCTGGCCTGTTTTACCGCCTGGCTAATCAGCTGATCTAAAGATTTTAGCCCGGTACTTTCCTGTACCGTGACTTTGTTGATTTGCCCCGATTCATCGGCATGAATCCGTAAAATGGCCGCGCGGTTTTGCTGCTTTAAATCGGCATTGCTATAACGCAGCTGCGGAAACTCGGTCCATTGAATACGCGTGGTCAGATGGGCAGCCAACGCCGAGGTTTTTTGTACTTGCAGTTGTTCGGCAGGGGCAGCAATGGCAAGCGTGGCACTAAGCGGCAGTGCCAGACACAGACTCAGGCAAATGGTTTTTTTCATGAGGATTAGCTTGTTGTTGGGCAAAAGAAGGAACGCTGCGCAGTATTTCCTGAATCGGGCTTCAGTACAAGTCTTCCGCTATAAAAATAAGATGTTCCATCTTCATGTTTTGGCTGTTCAATAACAAGGAGAGATCCTGCTAATCTCAAAGACCTCATCTGCCGATAGAAGGCGAGCGACTTTTGCAATATTTGCTTTTGTTTTAGACAAAGATGCTTTAGAATACGTGCTCCCTTACCTGCAGGTCGTTTGTAATGGTGCAAATGAGCCGAACAGGTACTTAAAAGAGGTTGTTATGGCTAAGTTAAAAACTCGCCGTGGTGCAGCTAAACGTTTCAAAGCGACTGCTAACGGTTTCAAGCGTAAACAAGCGTTCAAACGCCACATTTTGACCAAAAAATCTGCTAAACGTATCCGTCAATTGCGCGGCTGTGTAATGGTTCACGTGAGTGACGTTGCTTCAGTTCGTCGTATGTGCCCATACATCTAAGGAGATTTATAAATGGCTCGTGTAAAACGTGGTGTACAGGCTCATCGCCGTCATAAAAAAATTCTTGCTCGTGCTAAAGGTTACTATGGTGCTCGTTCACGCGTATATCGCGTAGCGTTCCAAGCGGTAATCAAAGCAGGTCAATACGCTTACCGTGACCGTCGTCAGAAGAAACGTCAATTCCGTGCTCTATGGATTGCGCGTATCAATGCTGGTGCTCGTCAAAACGGCTTATCTTACAGCCGTATGATTGCTGGTTTGAAGAAAGCTCAAGTGATCATCGACCGTCGCGTACTTGCTGACATCGCTATGCATGACGCAGTTGCATTTGCTGCTTTAGCTGAAAAAGCGAAAGGTGCATTGGCTGCCTAAGTCCTCGTGACTTAAAAGAAGACCGCTTTATGCGGTCTTTTTTATTGCGCAGAATCAGGATCTGGATGATGAAACAGGGAAATTGTATGCAGCGAATTAATGTGGTTGGTACTTCGGCTACAGGCAAGTCGACCTTTGCCCGGGCGCTGGCAGAAAAGCTGGGACTGGCCTATATCGAGCTGGATAATCTGTTCTGGTTAGATGACTGGCAGCAAAGTGCTGATGCAGATTTTTTTGCCAAAATTCAGGCAGCCATTGAGCAGGCACCCAATGGCTATGTGATTGATGGCAACTATACCCGCACTATTCCCATTAAATGGGCACAGGCCGATACTATTATCTGGCTGGATTTACCGTTTCATAGCAATTTGCTGCGCTCTGTACAACGCGCCGTGCAGCGCGCGGTTTCACAGCAAACCCTCTGGCCTAATTCCAATAATCGGGAAACGATCAGACAGCTGTTTAGCCGCGATTCGATTGTCTGGTGGATGATTAAAACCCATCAGAAAAATCGCCGGCATTATCTGCAGCTGATGCAATCTCCCGAATATGCCCATCTGCACTGGATTCGGCTGACCTCGGTCGCTGAGGTTGAACGGTTTCTGAATCGCGTTTAAAGTCCGAAATAATAGGCCAATAAACAAATTACCACAGTAATAAGAATCAGCTTGATGACTCCAGTCGCACCAACTTTATGATGAGACGGGGCTTTGGCTGAATGCGCTGCTTGCGCATGGGTAGCCTTGTTGTCAGATGCGAACGGTTCCAGCGGATTCGGCTGTGCGACAGGCGTCAGCTGGGCGCTTTGGTAATGGTTGGCCACCTTGACAATAAATTTGGCGCTTAAATCATCCAGCTTCTGGGCAAAATGGCGCAGGTCAAGCTGCTCTTCCGGACTCAGCACTTCATTATCTGCATTATAGGGATGCTGGATTTTCTGTTGAATATCATCTTTTAGCGCTTCTAAACGGTACAGCATGCGATGTGCATAATCGGCCTGATAGTGAGTCGGTAATAAAGACAGCTGATGCGGATCAGGTGTATCTGCCGTAAGCGGAACACCATAATAGGGTAAATTCTGCTGTTCAGGTGGCTGAAAGTCGGCCGCCAGTGTATGGGAAAACAGCTCCTGCTCGGTAAACAGATGAATTTCATCCCAGTGAGCGGGTTCTAGATCGGCCTCTACCTTTTTGGCCAGCTTACTATTGAGTTCATAACGCCAGAACGTTTCCTGGCGCAGTTCAATACGCTGTGCCGATGGAAATTCATAATCATTGTCGGCGTTATACCATTCCGGCAATTCCTTGCCACAAATCCAGGCGAATTTTTTATGTGCTTCATGGCTGACAATAAAATGCGGGTAGGGCAGCAGCTCGACATTGGCGTTGGGATTTTTTTCATCGACCAGCAGACTGGCATTGTGCAGACTCAGTCGGGTTGTACCCTGGCGTTTTAAGCCTTCCAGCCAGATTTCAAAATGCTGGGCCAGCAGATGCTGGGAATTTAAATCACGAAACCAGAACAGGTGCTGATTAAAAATGGGATGCGCACGCCAGAGACTGAAACTCAAATCTTGGCTCAGATATTCATTGCCATAGGTGACCAGGGTCAGTTGCTGTTTCCAAATTTGATCGAGCGCCATAGTGTTTGATCTCATTGATATTTTGATTATCTTATACTTTTTCCAAATTGCGATGCCAATCTAATTTTCCTGCAATGCAACTTCATTCTACTGTCCAAAAACTGTTAGAATGTGGGGTTTTTTAATTATATTCAAAATTTGTTGCTTTGAGAGTTACTATGTCACTGGAAGCCCTGACCACTGAAGCGCTCGCTGCCATTGCAGCAGCAGACGACCTTGCTACACTCGATCAAGTACGGGTGCAATTTACGGGGAAGAAAAGCCAGCTCGCGGAACAATCTAAGTCACTTGGTAAAATGGATCCTGAACAGCGTAAAGCGTTTGGTGCGCAAATCCATGCGGTGCGTGAAGCCATTAATACTGCATTAACCGAGCGTCAGGCAGCATTACAGCAAGCGGCATTAGAACAAAAACTTGCCAGCGAAACGGTGGATATTACTTTACCAGGCCGTGGTCAGACCATTGGCTCCATTCACCCGGTAACTCAGGTGCAAGAGCGTATTTGCCAGTTCTTTACCAAAGCTGGCTTTACTGTGGCTACTGGCCCAGAAGTTGAAGATGATTATCACAACTTTGAAGCGCTGAATATTCCAGGCCATCACCCGGCCCGTGCCATGCACGACACGTTCTATTTTGATGCGACTCATTTACTGCGTACCCATACCTCTGGTGTACAGATTCGGACCATGGAAACCCAGCAGCCGCCAATCCGTATTGTCTGCCCGGGCCGTGTTTATCGCTGTGACTCCGACCAGACGCATTCACCAATGTTCCACCAAATTGAAGGTTTGTACGTGGCGGAAAACACCAGCTTTGCTGAACTGAAAGGTTTACTGGTGAACTTGCTGAACGAATTCTTTGAAAAAGATTTGAAAGTCCGTTTCCGTCCGTCGTATTTCCCGTTCACAGAGCCAAGTGCTGAAGTGGATATTATGGATGAGCGCGGTAAATGGTTAGAAGTGCTGGGCTGCGGTATGGTGCATCCAAATGTATTACGCGCGGCAGGTATTGATCCGGACAAATATAAAGGCTTTGCCTTTGGTCTGGGCGTAGAGCGTTTTGCAATGCTACGTTATGGCATTAACGACTTACGTATGTTCTACCAAAACGATGTGCGTTTCTTACGCCAGTTTGCTTAAGAATTTTTTAATCCTCTCCTTATATGAATTAGGGCTTGAGACATAGATTAGTTTTTAGATTTTAAATAATCCCCCTAAATCCCCCTTTGAGAAAGGGGGACTTACACGAAACAAGTAAAAGTGTGGGTGTTCCCCTCTTTATTAAAGAGGGGTTAGGGGAGATTCAGGAATTGAATGTATGAAAATTAGCGAAAATTGGCTACGCACATGGGTAAACCCAGCCATTGACAGCGATACTTTATCTGACCAACTAACCATGTTAGGTCTAGAAGTCGATGATTTGTCTCCTGCAGCAAAACCATTTACTGGCGTAGTCGTTGGTGAAGTGCTGACTGTAGAACAACATCCAGATGCAGACCGTTTACGTGTAACGACGGTGAACATTGGTTCAGGCGAGCCTTTACAAATTGTCTGCGGTGCGCCAAACGTACGTGCAGGGATGAAAGCGCCTGTGGCAACCATTGGTGCGGTATTACCAGGCGATTTTAAAATCAAGAAAGGCAAGCTGCGTGGTGTGGAATCACAAGGCATGCTCTGCGGTGCATCTGAAATTGACTTAGAAGACAAAATCGACGGTCTGTTAGAGCTACCTGCGGATGCACCTGTGGGTGTGAACGTTCGTGAATATCTGGACCTAGATGACAACGTGATTGACATCAGCATCACCCCAAACCGTGGTGACTGTTTCAGCATTCGTGGGATCGCACGTGAAATTGGGGTGATTAACCAACTGCCTGTGACTGCGCCTGACATTCAAGAAGTGGCTGCAAGCATTGCTGATGAAAAGAAAGTGGTTGTATCGACTGAAGGCTGTCCACGTTATTTAGGTCGTGTGATCAAGAACGTGAATACCAAAGCCGCGACGCCTGAATGGATGGAGCGCGCATTGGCACGTTCGGGTATCCGTCAGCACAGCATTCTGGTTGATATTACCAACTATGTCTTGATGGAACTGGGTCAACCACTCCATGCCTTTGATGGTGCAAAAGTGCAAGGTTCAGTACAGGTGCGTCAGGCGACTGCGGGTGAAAAACTTGTTCTATTGAATGAACAAGAAGTAGAACTGCAAGACGATGTCATGGTGATTGCTGATGATGAAAAAGCTCTGGCGATTGCCGGCATCATGGGTGGTCTGTCTTCATCGGTTACCGATGAAACCACTGAAATCTTCCTGGAATCTGCTTTCTTTGCACCGCTGCATATTGCCGGTCGTGCGCGCCGTTTTGGCCTGCATACCGATGCCTCTCAGCGTTATGAGCGTGGTGTGGATTTTGAACTGCCATTGATCGCCATGCACCGTGCCTCTCAGTTAATTTCTGAGCTTGCAGGCGGTGAGTTTGGCCCAATTACGGTGGCGGAAAATGCAGCAGTATTGCCAACACGTGACGCGATTGAACTGAAACAGGCACAGGTCGATCAGCTGCTGGGTTATAGCGTAGATTCAGACTTTATTACCGATGCTTTAACACGCTTGGGTTGTGAAGTGACGGTAAAAGCGCAAGGTCAATGGTCTGTGGTACCGCCATCGCATCGTTATGACATGGCCATTTACCAGGACCTGATTGAAGAAGTCGCGCGTATTCACGGTTATGACAATATTCAAATCAGCCTGCCGGTGATTGATACCAAACTGGCGAAGTATCAGGATCAGTTTGAAGTGGCACAGCTGCGTCAAACCCTGGTGACTTTGGGTTATCAGGAAGCAATCAGCTTTAGCTTTGCTGACCTGAAACTGGAAAAACAGCTAAATGCGGCGGTCAACCCGCTGGCATTGGCGAACCCGATTTCAAGCGATCTGGCGGTGATGCGTTCAACCTTGCTGTCGAGCCTGATTCCTTGCGTACAGTACAACATTAACCGTCAGCAAAACCGTGTGCGTTTCTTTGAACTGGGTTTACGTTTTGATTATCAGAATGCAGCTTCAATTCATGACCTGAAACAGATTCCAACCCTGGCGATGATTGCGGTGGGTGCTAAAACAGCAGAATCATGGCATGGCAAACCACAAGCCATGGACTTCTTTGACCTGAAAGGTGAAGTTGAAGAGTTACTGGCGGCAGGTCGTGTACAGGTCGAATATGTACGTTCAGAGCGTAGCTGGTTGCATCCAGGCCAATCTGCAGAGATTCTGTTCAATGGTCAGTCAATTGGTTATTTGGGCCGTTTGCATCCATCTCTGGAAAATGAACTGGATTTGGGCACCACTTGGGTGGCGGAACTGGATCAGCAGGCTGTTTTGCAAACTTATGTATCTAATTTTACAGAATTATCACGTTTTCCGTCGGTAAGACGTGATATTGCGCTTTTAATTAGTGATAAGATTAATGTTAGCGAAATTCAGCAACTTATCGAACAAACGGGCGGCGAGCTTCTGCATTCAACCTGGTTATTCGATGTGTACACTGGTCAAGGTGTTGAAGCGGGTAAACGCTCATTGGCATTTGCACTGTTATGGCAACATCCGACACGTACGCTTGAAGATGCTGAAATTAAATCAGGTATGGACAATATCCTAAAAGTGTTAGAAAACACTTATCAAGCGACATTGAGGGCTTCATGACAGCATTAACAAAAGCAGAAATGGCTGATCATTTAAGTGAGCTCACGAGTTTAAACCGTCGTGAAGCGAAACAAATGGTCGAGTTATTCTTCGATGAGATTAGCCAGGCGCTAATCTCTGGGGAGCAGGTGAAACTTTCAGGTTTTGGTAACTTCGAGTTGCGTGATAAACGTCAACGTCCAGGCCGAAATCCGAAGACGGGTGAAGAAATTCCGATTTCTGCACGCCGGGTGGTAACCTTCCGTGCCGGACAGAAGTTCCGCCAACGTGTTGGAAATGAGCAGATCGATTGATCTGCTTTTTTATGCCGCTAAAAAAGTAAGGGCTGAGGTTCTAACGGCAGGTATTACCGTGTTCCTTGTATGTGATGATGAGATGTTGTAAGAAATATTCAGACAATAAAAAAGAGAGCCAAAAGGCTCTCTTTTTGTCAATAATCTAAGATTATTGAGCTTCAGAAGCAGTAGCGTCAACAGCAGCATCAGCAGCGTCAGTAGCAGCATCAGCAGCGTCAGTAGCAGCAGCAGCAGCAGTGTCAGCAGCATCAGCAGCAGCGTCAACAGCAGCATCAGCGCCAGAAGCAGCTTCAACAGCAGCAGCGTCAGCAGCAGCTTCAGCTTCAGAAGCAGCTACAACAGCTTCAGATGCAGCTTGGTTAGCGTCAGCAGCAGCTTCTTCAGTTTTTTTAGCACAACCAACGAAAGCTAAAGTAGTAGCAACTGCAGCAGCAATAGCGATTTTTTTGAATAACATGGCATCACTCTCTAAAAAATTGAGATTAAAAAAAACCGACGTTAGCCTGTTATATGCTTTTATTATTCCTAATTTTGTTAGGCACTAACAACGCAGGAGCAGTCTAACTGGTCTGCGAATATGCTATCACTGAGTTTTTTTAATTACTACTAGCTTGCTCTAAAAAAAGCCGAAAAAAGCCCTAAAATACGTTGTTTTTTAACAGAAAATAACAATCAAGAGTTCAGTTTATATTGGCGAAAGGCGATTTAAATCATTAAAAACTATAGGGTTTTTTTGAAATACTTATTTATAATCATTTACTTAAAAATAAGTTTACACAGAAAACGTCCAATTGTGTCTTTATGTAAAGATGGTCAACCGAAATAAAAAAGCCATCGTTATACGATGGCCTTTTTAAAAAGTTTTGATCTTAGTTGCTGGCTTTACGCTTCATATGATCAAAGAACTCGTCATTGGTTTTGGTTTCTTTCATACGATCCAGCAGGAATTCCATAGCTGCCAGTTCATCTTGGGTATGCAGCAGCTTACGCAGAATCCAGACCTTACGCAGGTTGTCTTCAGACATCAGGCGCTCTTCACGACGGGTACCTGATTTCTTGATGTTCATGGCAGGGAACACGCGTTTTTCCGCAATACGACGATCCAGCGTAATTTCCTGGTTACCGGTACCTTTGAATTCTTCGTAAATCACTTCATCCATCTTGCTGCCGGTTTCAATTAACGCGGTTGAGATGATGGTCAGTGAGCCGCCTTCTTCAATATTACGTGCGGCACCAAAGAAACGCTTTGGACGTTCCAGTGCGTGAGCATCGACACCACCAGTCAGGACTTTACCTGAAGATGGCACCACGGTGTTATAGGCACGCGCTAAACGGGTAATCGAGTCAAGCAGAATCACCACATCTTTTTTGTGTTCTACCAGACGCTTGGCTTTTTCAATCACCATTTCGGCCACTTGTACGTGACGGGCTGGAGATTCATCAAAGGTAGAGGCAACCACTTCACCACGCACGGTACGTTCCATTTCGGTCACTTCTTCCGGACGTTCGTCAATCAGCAGAACAATCAGGAATACTTCCGGGTTATTACGTACAATTGACTGGGCGATGTTTTGTAATAACATGGTTTTACCAGCTTTTGGCGGCGCTACAATAATTGAACGCTGGCCTTTACCAATTGGCGCAACCAGATCCACCACACGCGCGGTTAAATCTTCAGTGGTGCCGTTACCAAGTTCCATCACCAGTTGTTCGGTTGGGAACAGTGGGGTCAGGTTTTCAAACAGGATTTTATTGCGCGAGTTTTCTGGCGTGTCGTAGTTAATCTGGTTAACTTTTAACAGGGCAAAATAACGTTCGCCTTCTTTTGGTGGGCGAATGGTGCCAGTAATGGTGTCACCGGTACGCAGGTTAAAACGACGAATTTGCGAAGGGCTGACATAGATATCGTCAGGACCGGCTAAATAAGAGCCTGCTGCAGAGCGTAAGAAGCCAAAACCATCTGACAGAATTTCGAGCACGCCATCACCAAAAATCTCTTCGCCATTCATTGCATGACGTTTTAAGATGGCAAAAATAATGTCTTGCTTACGGTTACGAGCCATTCCTTCAAGGCCCATAAACTCGGCAATCTTGATGAGTTCGCCAATCGGTTTTTTCTTGAGTTCGGTTAAATTCATAGGTGATCAGATAGAATCAAAAATTCTGGGGTACAGGTTGGAAGGGAAGCAACATTTGACCGCATGCAGGCAATAAAACGAACGCAATTGTATTTGCACAATAACAATTCAGAGGACTGATTAATTGTTTCAGAGAAAAATGTGAAAAAACAATTTCTGTTGCCGAGCGGCATTTTTGTGTTGTGTCTTTTAAGAAACGGGCGGGACGGGAAGTCCTTTATTTCTTGAGCAAGCAATATAAGAGAGAAACGCCGATTTGTCAATTTATAGACGAAAAAAATACGCTATGAAACATAGCGTATTTTAATTTTTCTAAACAGACAGGATTTAGATGTTTTCATCAATAAATGCAGTCAGTTTCGATTTTGGTGCAGCACCAATCTGCTGGGCAACCACTTCACCATTTTTGAACATCAACAGTGCAGGGATGTTACGGATGTTGTAGTTCACGGCAGTTTGTTCGCAAGCGGTCACGTCAACTTTCACAATTTTAACTTTGCCTTCATATTCAGTCGCCAAAACTTCAAGTACTGGCGCAATTGCCTTACAAGGCGCACACCAGCCCGCCCAGAAGTCAACCAATACAGGTGTTTCAGATTGAAGAACGTCTGCTTCGAAGTTTGCATCCGTTGTGTTTACGATGTTGCCAGACATGGAATGTGCTCCAAATGAATTTTTGTATAGATAGCTATATTTATTAGTATTACATAGCCATCTAGAACAATGTAGAGGAATATGTAAATTTTCGATCTTTCCTGTGAATTTGTCTAATTGATGCTCACGATGCTGATGATCGTGTCACACAATTGTCACATCTGCCGAAAATTTAAATACTCATCGAAATGTGCGCACAAATGGCTTTTAAATTGCATGTATGTGAATTACTCTAGGCACAATTCTGTATAGGTTTGTTTGAAGAATGTCTGATTTTTTAATTGATGAAGAGTTACTTGCAGCCATCGATATGGGGTCGAACAGCTTCCACCTGGCCATTGCCCGTGTGGATCATGGTGAAGTAAAAAAAGTGGCATCAATGTCAGAAAAAGTACAGCTTGCCGCTGGTTTAGATGAGAATAAAAATTTAACCGAAGCCGCACAGCAGCGCGGTTTAGCCTGTTTGGCACGCTTTGTCGGACGTTTAAGCGCTGTACAGCCGAACCGTTTACGTATTGTTGCCACCAACGCCTTGCGTCAGGCCAAAAACGGACATGAATTTATTCAAAAAGCCGCAGAAATCTTGCCAAAACCCATTGAAATTATTGCCGGTCGTGAAGAAGCCCGCTTAATTTATCTGGGCGTGTCGCACACCATGGAAAACAGTGGTCGCCGCCTGGTGATTGATATTGGCGGTGGTTCAACCGAGCTGATTATTGGTGAAGAATTCGAACCTATTCATACCGAATCTTTACAGATGGGCTGTGTGGCCTATACCAAAGCCTTTTTCGCCAAAGGTGAAATTAACCATAAAAGTTTTGACAAAGCCGTGTTTGCCGCACGCAAAGAATTATCCACCATTGCCAATACTTATAAAAATGCCGGCTGGGATACCGTAGTAGGCTCAAGTGGCACCATTAAAGCCTGCCGCCAGATTACCGTGAATATGGGCTGGAGCAATGCGCAGGAAAATCTGACCCGTGAGGGCCTGGAAAAACTCAAAGATAAACTGCTTAAATACAAGCATGTCTCTGAAATGGACTTTGACGGTTTAAAAGAAGATCGACGAGCAGTTTTGCCAGCCGGGATTGCGATTTTATATGCAGTTTTTGATATTTTAGATATTGATAAACTGGTTTATTCCGATGGTGCCTTACGTGAAGGCGTAATGTATGACCTGCTGGGCCGTTTCCAGCATGAAGATATCCGAGACCGCAGTGTGCAGGCGCTGATGGGCCGTTATAACGCCGATCCGAAACAGGCAGAACGTGTGGTCAAAACCGCGCAGCACCTGTTTGAAGGCGTAGCCGCGGAGCTGAAATTGACCAGCGATGACAGTGATTTACTGCGCCGCGCGGCCTATTTACATGAAATTGGTCTGGCGATCAGTCATGGTGGCTATCATCGTCATGGTGCTTATTTATTACAACATTCGGATATTCCGGGCTTTTCACAAATTGATCAAAACCATCTGTCGCATCTGGTTGCGCACCATCGCCGCAAGCTGCGTCAGGACGATAAAATTGATGTCAACAAGGTCGGTGGCCATAAATTAATGCATTTATGTCTGCTGCTGCGCCTAGCAGTTTTAGTCAATCACAGTCGCAGCGATCAGATGCTTCCTGCCATTGAATTGAGTGTTCAGAATGCGCAACAATGGCAGCTCAGCGTTTCGGGTGATGCTAAACAATGGCCATTGCTTGTCGCTGAATTGCACGATGAACAAGTGCAGTTCAAGAATTGGGACATTGAATTAAAAATTCATTCGGAACAATTTGTCGATTAACGTTTTGGTTAATTTAGGGATAACAGTCGACTTATGAAAAATAAAGCTGCTCAATCAAAAGCATGGACAACGGTCCAAATTGCACGACATCCAGAGCGTCCGCAATTCCTGGACTATGTAGGCGAAATTTTCACTGAATTTGATGCGTTGCACGGCGACCGTTTATTTGGTGATGATGGTGCAATGGTGGGTGGCTTGGCACGCTTCGATGGTCAGCCGGTCATGGTCGTGGGCCAGCATCGTGGTCGCAGTACCCGCGAAAAATTGCAGCACAATTTCGGCATGAGTAACCCGGAAGGTTACCGTAAGGCACAGCGTTTGCTGGATATGGCAGAACGTTTCAAGCTGCCGGTCTTTACCTTTATTGACACCATGGGGGCTTATCCGGGGGTGGGTGCAGAAGAACGTGGTCAGGCGGAAGCGATTGCTACCAGTCTTGCTCAATTATCGAACCTGAAAGTGCCGGTCGTGGCAACAGTTTTAGGTGAAGGAGGTTCAGGCGGTGCCTTGGGTATTGGTGTGGCGGACCGTGTGGTGATGTTATCTCACAGTATTTATTCAGTGATTTCTCCAGAAGGCTGTGCATCTATTTTGTGGAAAACTGCAGAAAAAGCAGAACAGGCAAGTGAAGCATTGGCACTGACTGCTGAAAAATTACAGCAGATGGGTATTGTTGAATATGTGGTTGATGAAGGTGAGGGTGCTCACTTGCAACCAGAAAAAGTCATGCAAGATTTAAAAGCCGTGTTAAAACAGGCTCTAGAAGAATTGCAACCGATGGATGCACAAGAACGATGCGAAGCACGTTACCAGCGTTTGATGAAGTTTGGCAGCGACAATTTAGGACTGGCGTCTTAACCCAGATTCAGTCTTTTCCAGAAGATACGCATTTTCTCATCGGATGTAGTGGCGGCATGGATTCTATGCTGCTGCTGCATCTGATGGCGTTTTTATGCCCGGAAAAAGTCCGGGCCATTTATATTGATCATCAATTACAGCCTTCCAGCCAGGCCTGGGGCAAATTTGTCCAGAAGTATTGTCAGACCTTCAATATTCCCTGCATCATTCAAGCGGTACAGGTCGCCGAAGGCAATCTGGAACAGCAGGCGCGCGCCGCACGTTATCAGGCATTTCAGCAGCATATTCAAACCAACGAGATATTGGTACTGGCCCATCATCAGCAGGATCAGGCGGAAACGGTGTTATTGCGCCTGTTTTCCGGTGCTGGAATTCCTGGTCTTGCCGCCATGAAAACTTTCGATTTTCGTCCTGAGCTGTCAATCTGGCGACCATTGCTATCTTTATCGCGTGAGCAGATTCAGAGCTGGTGCCAGCAGCTTTCGATTCCACATATTCAAGATCCGACCAATCAGGATATTCACTACGACCGGGCCTGGTGCCGGGAACAGTTGTGGCCGCTGTTAAACGCGCGCTTTCCCAAAATGCAGCAAAGCATTTGCCGCAGCAGCCAGCTGATGCAGGATGCCGAGCAGATTCTGACCGAAGTATTGCTGCAGGATTTGGCCAACTGTGGCGATGCCGAGCATCTGGATTTACACCGTATTCAGCAATTGTCCGAGGCACGGCAACGCCAGTTACTGTCATTCTGGATGAAAGGGGACAGCCAGTACCGGCCAAGTTTTGACATGGTGCAGCGCATTCAGCAGGAAGTGATTCAGGCCCGGGCCGATGCGCAAGCAGCTTTGCATTGCAATGGCTTTTATTATGTGCGCTATCAAAATGTCATTTACCGTCTGCCCCAGCTGGAATATTTGGCCAGTCAACAGGCCATCCCTGCGCGGGAACCAGTGTGCTGCCAGTTGGGGCAAACCCTAGATTTACCAGCCGGACAGTTTCAGTTGAATGCACCGCATCAGGTTGGTTTGTCTTTTGCATTACTCCAACAAGAATTGACTTTAAGTACGCGAGTGGGCGGAGAAAAAATCCATCTTCATGGACGTGTCGGGGCCTGGCCATTAAAAAAGGCGATACAACAGGCACAAATTTTTCCTTGGAAGCGTCATACAATTCAAATATTAAGCAGAGATAATGTTATGCTAGGGGTTTTCACGCCAAAAGGGTTTTGGCTGGCAGATTCTGCCTATTGCGAACCGGATGGCTGGCAACCGACTTTAATCTCTTAACTATAAAGAACTCAACCAAGAGTGTGAATCATGAGTGCAGTGTTAAATTGTAATATTAGTTTTATTGGTGGCGGAAATATGGCGCAGGCCTTAATTGGCGGTCTGATTGCACGTGGCATGCCTTCAACGCGTATTACAGTTGCTGATCCGGTCGAAAAAATCCGTTTGTTGCTGGAAGAAAAAGATGTACATGTGACCGAAGACAACCAGGCTGCCATTCGTGATGCCGATATTGTGGTGTTCGCGGTCAAACCGCAGGTACTGGCCAGCGTGCTGCAACCGCTAAAAGGGCAGTTTGAAGGCAAACTGGTGATTTCGATTGTTGCTGGTGCAGAAATTGCTACCATTTCGGCATTGCTCGATACCGACCGTGTGGTACGGGTGATGCCAAATACCCCGGCGCTGGTACAAACTGGTGCGCATGGTTTATATGCGCATGATGCGGTCGATAGCAAAGACCGTGAATTGGCAAGTCAGGTTTTGGCTGCCACGGGTTTAACAATTTGGGTAAACTCTGAAGCGCAAATTGATGCAGTCACGGCAGTATCCGGTTCTGGCCCGGCTTACTTTTTCTATATGATGGAAAGTATGATTCGTGCCGGCAAAAATTTGGGCCTGGATGAAAAAGTGGCAACGGCTTTAACCTTGCAAACTGCGTTGGGTGCGGCACAAATGGCAATTACCAGTTCCAATACCCCGGCAGAGCTGCGTAAAAACGTGACCTCTCCAAACGGGACCACGCAGGCAGCGTTGGAAGTGTTTGACCGTGCGCAAGTGTCGCAGAATATTCAGGCGGCGTTGGCGGCTGCCAAAACACGCAGTCAGGAACTGGCTGCCGAGCTGAGTGACAGCATTAAATAAAGTATTTAATTTTAGGAACGTTCAAGTATGGGTGCAAATTCTGCGCTAATTTTTGGCATCATCATTAACGTAGCGATTTTGCTCGTCTTCTTCCGTTTTCTCATGCAGCTGGCTGCGGTGAGTCCTTATAATCCGGTGGTGTTGTCTACGATCAAGGCCACGAAAATTGTAGATGTATTTAGCCGTATTTTCCCGACCGTGGCAAAAGGCCGGGTGAATCTGGCGGCATTGGCGCTGCTGGTGGTGCTTTATCTGCTGAAAAATTACGGCATGATGTATTTAAACGGGGCGATGCCTAATGGCCCGGTACATCTGCTGATTCTCACCTTTGTGACCATGATTCAGGACCTGCTACGTTTCTGTCGTTACCTGATTTTTGCCACCATTATTTTAAGCTGGGTAGTGATGTTTACCCAGTCACGCGGGCCTTATATTGAAGTGATGCAGGAGCTGGCAGAACCCTTGCTGGCACCGTTTCGCCGGATCATGCCGAATATGGGCATGATTGACCTGTCTCCAATTCTGGCATTTCTGGCCTTGTATATTGCTGAAATTCTGATGAACCAGGTGGCGATTGTTTTGCTGACCGGCTTCTAATAAATTCAGCTCAAGAAAAAAAGGACTCAATTGAGTCCTTTTTTATGGCTCAAGTTTTGAGGTGAAGACCTTGATATTTCGCCCAAGAGGCAAATGACCTTCAGCCCAGCCTTCCTCCGAGGAGGAAGGTGGAAAGACTTTAGTGTGCTTCATCCCAGTTCTGGCCTTTGCCCACTTCAACCACTAGCGGAACAGACAGTTCAATCACCGACTGCATCACTTCGGCCAGTTTGGGTGCCAGTTCATCGGCGACATTGGCATCGACTTCAAACACCAGTTCATCGTGCACCTGTAGCAGCATTTTGGCCTGATGGCGTGGCAGCATTTTATCTACCTCCACCATGGCCATTTTAATAATATCTGCCGCAGAGCCTTGTAAGGGCGCATTAATTGCTGCACGTTCTGCTGCTTTACGCACCATCATGTTACGGGCATCAATATCCGGGGTATATAAACGGCGGCCGGTCAGGGTTTCAACAAAGCCTTGTTCCAGAGCCACCTGACGGGTGCGCTGCATATATTCATAAATGCCCGGATAACGCTGGAAGTATTGCTTGATATAGTTCTGCGATTCTTCCCGGGTAAAGCCCAATTGACGGATCAGACCAAATTCGGACATACCATATAACAGGCCGAAGTTAACCGCTTTGGCCTGGCGGCGCTGATCTGGCGTGACATCTTCCAGGGCAATATTCAACACTTCTGCTGCGGTACGGCGGTGTACATCCTGACCATGATTGAAGGCATCAACCAGCGCGTCATCTTGCGAGAAATGCGCCATTAAACGCAGTTCAATTTGCGAATAGTCGGCAGCCAGTAATACGCGGCCTTCTGGTGCAATAAAGGCTTTACGAATTTGACGGCCAATATCCATACGTACCGGAATATTTTGCAGATTCGGATCGGTGGAAGACAGACGGCCGGTCGCGGTGAGGGCCTGATGATAACTGGTATGCACGCGATGGCTGCTGCTGTTGGCCTGTTTTTGCAAGCCATCGGTATAGGTACTTTTCAGTTTCGACAGACCGCGATATTCCACAATCAGGCTGGCAATCGGGTGCTCAATCTTTTCTAGAATGCTTTCACTGGTGCTGTATTGGCCGGTGGCAGTTTTCTTGCCGCCTTTGATGCCCAGTTTTTCAAACAGGATTTCGCCAACCTGTTTTGGCGAGCTGACATTAAACGGCTGGCCGGCCAGTTCAATAATCTGCTGTTCCAGTTGCAGCATGGTATTGGAGAATTCTACTCCTAGTTGATCCAGGAAATTCAGATCCAGCTTGATGCCGTTTTCTTCCATCTGGGTTAGCACGCGTGCTACCGGCATTTCAATATGATGCAGCAGATTGCTTAGTTCCGGATGACGCTGTAACTTTTCATTCAGCACTTCATACAGGCGATACGTCACATGTGCATCTTCGGCGGCATAATGCGCAGCTGTTTCAATCTCGATCTGGTTAAAGGTTTTCTGTTTGGCGCCTTTACCGGCAATCTGTTCATAGGTGGTGGTCAGGTGACTTAAATACAAACGTGCCACATCATCCATCCCATGACGGGTGGCGACAGAATTTAAGACATACGAGGCCAGCATGGTGTCAAAATACCAGCCCTGTAAGTGAATGCCGTGGTTTTCCAGCACATGCGCATCATATTTTAAATGATGGCCAATTTTTTCAACCGCTGGATTTTCCAGAATCGGTTTGATCTGCGCCAGCACCGCTTCACGGTTTAACTGTTCCGGTGCGCCGGCATAGTCATGCGCCAAAGGCACATAGAAGGCTTCCGTAGCATCAAAAGCCACCGAGAAGCCGACAATCTGGGCAATCCGATAATCTAGGCTGGTGGTTTCGGTATCAAAGGCAAAACGTGTGGCGGTGCTTAAACGCTGGAATAGCGCATCCCAGTCTGCCGGGCTTAACACCGTATGATAGGTGGCTTCACCTAGCTGGTCTTCACTGCTGCTGAGCTGGGCCTGATCTTCAGTAGCGACTTCTGCGGCCGCTGGGGTTTGGCTAATGGCCTGGCTGACCTGTTTGTAGCTGTTGCTGTTCGGGTTGTTCGGATGATCGAGCGACTGCAGCTGGTTCCGGAACTCCAGTTCGGTATACAGGCGGCGCAATTCTTCGGTATTTGGATCGCACAGTTTCAGGTCTGCAAAGGTCAGGCCCATGTCCAGATCACAGACAATACTGGCCAGTTGATGATCAATGGCAATACCATCGACATTGTCTTTAATATTCTGGCCAACGCGACCTTTAATTTTGTCGACATTTTCTAGAATTCCGCCTAAAGAGCCGTATTCAGTCAGCAGTTTGGCGGCAGTTTTAGCACCCACGCCCGGAACACCCATAATCCCGTCCGAGGCATCGCCCATCAGGGTCAGATAATCAACAATCTGATTCGGCCAGACGCCAAATTTCTCAAAGACACCCTGCACATCCATTGGCTTTTCTTTGAAGCTGTCTTCCAGCGTAACTTTGTCGGTCACCAGCTGAGCCATGTCTTTGTCGCCGGTGGAAATTAACACCTGATGACCTTCGGCTTCGGCGCGTTTGGCCAGCGTGCCAATAATATCGTCGGCTTCGGCACCCGGCAGCATATAAAGAGGAATCCCCAGTGCGCGAATTAAGGCGTGTAAATAAGGAATCTGCTGTGACAGTTCATCTGGCATACTTGGACGGTCACCTTTATAAATGGGTGACAGTTCGTGACGGAAGGTTGGTTCCGGGGTATCAAAAATCACCGCCATATGGGTGGGCTGGGTACGGCGCATCAGTTTCTGGATTGCGGAAATTGCCCCACGGATGGCGTTGGTATGTATACCGGTTGACGTGGTTAAAGGGGGTAAGGCGTGAAACGCACGAAATAAAAAATAAGACCCATCGACCAAGACAAATGGTGGCATTGAAAGTTTCCTAATCCAAAAAACCTGTTTATTGTACGTGATTTTACACACGCACGCTGAGTGATGATTGTATATGCAGGTTACCGAATATCTGATGAATATAAAATAAGCACTGTGCAAGTTGTTGTATGATCAGCACAATTAATAAAGGAATAAAACAAGATGCTGAGAGGGCAGAGCGAAATCCGCATGATCTGGTTGATGAGCCTGATGATTGTCGCCATCAGCGCGTGGTTTTTATCATTTCCACTGCTGACCTATGTCTGTGGTTTTGCACTGCTGATGAGTGTCATGCACTATGTCGATGCTATTCAGCAACCGGCCCAGGCGCTAGGCGAACAAAGGTTAATTGCATTTCGTGCCACCTCCAAAGTGCCGCTGTATCTCTCCTCGATTATTGCCGTGGTCGGTGGGCTGCTGGATTGGGGCTGGATGATTGCTGCTGGCGCTGCGGCCTGGATTTTCTTTTTTCTGCGCTGGCTGCGGCGTCTGGAACAGTATTTGGGCCACATTCAACAGGCCCAGCATTTTTTGCCGCAGCCGGCTTCTTCGGTACAGCCGGACATACCGCCTTTACCGTTTAGTGCAACAGCTGAAGCTACGCCAGTGCCTGCTCCCAATTTAGTCCAGCAAATCAAACACTGGATTTTTGACGGTAATCCGGTGCTGAAAACCGCGATTTCTATTCTGGTGATCGGCATTATTCTGCTGCTGCGTTTTGCCACGGAACATTGGCAGCTGAGCCTGGCCACCAAACTGGCCATGGTCGCGCTGAGCAGTGCTGCCGTGACCGGACTGGGTTATCGCCTGCAACAGCGCAATCGCAGTTTTGCTCTGGGGCTGGAAGGGCTCGGGCTGGCGGCCTTGTGTCTGACCTTATTCTTTGCCTATTACAATGCGGTGATTCCAAACTTGCTGATTGCCAGTGGCTGTTTTCTGCTGCTAATGGCCCTGACGTTATGGCTGAGTTTAAGACAGCAGTCGGTTGAACTGGCGTTAATGGCCATGGTGATGGCCTATCTTGCACCATTTACCTTACCGGTGCGTGATGCAACTGCGCCTGAATTTATTGGCTATTATCTGGTGATTAATATTGCGGTGGCCGTGCTCAGCAGCCTGCGGCCATGGAAGTTTCTGAATCAGATTGCCTTTTTAATGACCGTGCTGGTCGGTGGCAGCTATGCCTTCGTGCATGGTAGCGATACTGACCGTGACCTGATGACCGTACTGATTCTGGCACATGCCGCTATCTTTATCTGGCTGGGTTTCCGCTTTAGCCAGTTATTGGCACAGCAGGACTTAGACAAGTTTAAGCTCAAGCCGGCGCTGGATATCGGGCTGATTTTTGCTGCTCCATTGCTGGCCTATAGTGGTTTATATGTGATGCATTTTCAGGACACGGCCTGGCAGGCAGGGCTTAGTCTGCTGTTTGCACTGCTGTTCGCCGTGTTGTACCGATTGTCCAGACACCATCAAACGGTACAGCTAATTGCGCACAGCTATTTAAGCCTGACCTTAATTTTTCTGGCCTTAATTCCGCCGATTTTATTACCAGCTGAAAAAAGTGTTATGGGCTGGGCCATTGAAGGCCTGCTGATTTTCCTGTTGGGGCTGGTGCGGCAGTCCAAAATCAGTCTGTATCTGGCCATGGGCCTGCTGGTCGTGGCGGGACTGTCGAGTCTGTATTATCTGGTGGAGCTGATTGTATTTCCACGCGCCATGTTCTGGGTGCTGTGCCTGAGCTATGTGGGCGTGGTATTGCTGTCCAATAGCCGGCTGCAATTTCAGCAACAACTTAGTAGCAGTATGATTGGCTTTCAATGTCTGCTGATGTTGCTGGCGACCACCATGTTGCTGGTGCTGCTCCAGGATGAATGGTCCGGCGAGCTGAGTGCGGTGCTGAGCTTGTTGACTCTAGGTCTGGCCTATTGGGTTGTGAATGAAATCCTGTTACGCCGTCAGGCCGGGGTGGCCTGGCTATTCAGCAAATGGTCGGGCTTGGTTCCCTTGCTGCTGTTTGCGGCAGGAATTGTCATGCTGCGGATGCAACAGGGCAGTATTGTCTGGGCATCTTTCAATGAGCGGCTGTTCTTTGCCGGAGCTGGCATCATCCTCAGCCTGCTCTGGTTGAGGCCACTTTTGGGTGTGCGAACCGAAAAGGAATGGGTCAGTGCCGGTACTTTACTCAGTCTGCTACTGACCAGTCTGACTTTATTACCGCAGCAGCCGTATATTAGTATGGTGATTTTGCCGCTGCTGTTTTGCGGCTGGTGTTACTGGCAGGCACAGCCCGAATGGCAGATGTTCTGGCAGGCCCGAAGCAGTTTGCTGTTGATGCTGGCCTGGATGATCTGTTCGCAGCTGTTAAGCCAGCAGGCGTTTCATGGCTATCTGCTGCCCATCTTAAATCCTTTTGATCTGGTCAGCATCGCCATGCTGGTCGGCTTTTTATGGATGCTGTCGTTACAGGTTAAGGCCGGGCTGGACCGCAGCATGGCTGCAGTGTTGATGGTGCTGAGTTTATTGTGGCTGAGTAGCTATATTGTGCTGCGTGGCTTGCATGTGTATTTGGGGACGCCGCTGAATGAACTGGCGCTGTGGCGTAATGGCACGGTACAACTGAGTTTGACTTTACTTTGGGTTAGCCTAGCATTTGTTACCATGAGCTGGGCCAGCCGCAAACAGCTGCGTTCGGTCTGGGTCCTGGGCGGCAGTATTCTGGTGATTGTCAGCTTAAAGCTGGTGCTGTTTGATCTGTCGCATATTGGCACTTTAACCCGGGTCATTTCCTTTTTAGCCGCCGGTGCGGTGATGCTGATCATTGCCTATATTGCGCCAATGCCCGATCCAGAACAACCGGTTGAACGCTCACCCTCTGAATAGAAAAAGCCTTCTCTTGGTGGAGAAGGCTAATATTACAAAGTTTATTTTACATCCGGTTCACGTTTCAGGGCTTTTTCATTGGCATATTGATCAATCTCTGCATTTTCCAGCGGTCGGGACAGCGGATGATCGACAAAGCCCATTTTCGGTACCGGAATTTCAATCTGGTTATCGACAAAGCCATTACGAATCCGTTCCTGCATTTCATCACGTACTCGCAGGAAATTTTCCTGCTGGCACCAGATCGCAAACAGCAGTTCAATTGAGGATTCTCGGAAGGCAGTTACTGTCACCGCAGGTTTCGGATCGGCCAGCACCAATGGATATTTATTGGCCACATCCAGCAGCACTTCACGCACCTTGATAATATCTTCATGGAAATTAATGGCCAAAGTAATTGGAATCCGCCGGATCGGGAATTTGGACAGGTTGTGTACTGGCGCCCGAATCAGCTGTTCGTTCGGTAAACGCACATACACGTTGTCCTGGGTGAGCAGTTTCACCGAGAGCAGGTCAATCGAAATCACTTCACCTTCTACGGTATGACCACGAATGAGGGTAATCTGGATGGTGTCACCCACTTCAAAGGAACCTTCACCAATCAGGAACAGACCGCTGATCAGGTTGGAAGCCGAGGTTTGTGAGGCGAAACCCAACGCCACGGTTAAGATACCGGCTGCACCCAGGAAGACACTAAGTTTAAAGCCGGCTTCTTTCAGGCTGGCCATCACAAAAATCAGGAAAATAAAGTAGAAAATCCCGCGACGCCAGACCAGACTCTGATGCGCATTAAAGCGTTTCCCAATGGTGCGGATAAAGGCATTAGAGACAAAACGCGCCACCAGAAAGCCTAAGAAGCACAGCACCAGCGCCACCAGAATTTCAGTCAGGCGCTCGGTGTTGATATTGGTGAAAATCCCTTTCAGGCTATTGGTAATTTCTTTAGGGATATTGGAATCGGCCATGTCTACTCCCTAGAAGAATGAATCAAACATATTAAATAACGCCCCCGCGGTTTCACGTGGCGGATGCACATAAATCACTTCACCGGCATGCGGTGGGGTACGGTTTTCAATTCGTACCCGTGGTGGCCGGTCAGAGCCTTCGTGCAAGACTTTAATTTGGGAGGTCCATAAACGTCCGGTACTTTCACTAAAAAATAGCGGCAGTGCCGGCACCGGTACATTCATCCGGTCAAAGCGCAATTGCTGGTTGCTGATATTATGAAACTCGATAGGCGTAATGGCACGAAAAGCGCGCGGGCGTAGCTGGTGCAGCTCGGTCCGGCCATCCACCGCGGTGGCATAACAGATTTCGCCATAACGGTGATTCGGTCCAAACCAGGTATCTTTGGGCAAAATCACCGGCAAATCAAAAATCGGCTCGCGCTGGCCATCGACAAAGCCGGCAATCCATAACGGGGTACTAATGTACAGTGTCCCACGCTGGCCAGCCGGAATATAAATTGGATCGACCGGTTTAATCACCACTGAACGGTCTGCCAGACGCGGCATCAGCTGGAGTTTGTTGGTGGTCGATTTGAACATGTAGCGTTCAATTTTCACCGGCTGCGGAAAGGAAAAATTCGGGTCATTGATGCGATGCCATTGCTGTTCATAGTCATACTGCACCTGCGGACGATGATATTCCAGACGCCACTCCTGCATGCCGCGTGTTAAACGAAACAGTAGGGAGCCAAATTGCCAGGCTTTGGGCTGATGCAGCTCAAACTCGTGTTCGCCCCACCATTTTAAATCGGGCAATTCATCATGATTCAGTAATTCATTCGGATGCGGCAAGGGCGTCTTCCTTTCAATTTAAAACCATAAAAACAGACTTCACGCTGTCATAAGCTTAGAGTACACTCAAATGAGATTTTTTCATCATTATTATAATCGCTGATGCAAGTACTTAAACAATTACAAATTCCCTATAGTTTTGCAAAACGCCATGGCGTGCTAATTCGCTATGAGGGGGATCATGCTTTTATCGTGCGCCGTGAAAATACGCCGCTGCTGGCTATTCAGGAGGCGCGCCGTTTTCTCGGGCATCCGGCCCAGTTCCAGTTATGTACCGATCAGGAATTTCATCAGCTGTTAAGCAGCAGTTTTGCCGGCGATACCGGGGAATCACAACAGGTTGCGGCAGGTCTGGAAGATCATCCGGATTTACTCAGTCTGGCCGACTCGGTGCCTGAAGCCGAAGATTTAATGGATCAGGAAGATGATGCGCCCATTGTCCGGCTAATTAATGCACTGCTGTCCGAAGCCATTCGGGTCGGTGCGTCGGATATTCATATTGAATCGTTTGAAAAACGCTTATCGGTGCGTTTGCGGGTAGATGGACAATTACGTGAAATTGTACAGCCGCGTCGTGAGCTGGCGCCGTTACTGGTATCGCGGATTAAAGTCATGGCCAAACTGGATATTGCTGAAAAACGCATTCCGCAAGATGGCCGTATTTCGCTGCGACTGGCGGGCCGTGAAGTCGATGTGCGGGTATCGACCTTGCCATCTTCGCATGGTGAACGGGTGGTGATGCGTCTGCTGGATAAACAGGCCGGACGGCTGAACATGACCCATTTGGGCCTGATGCAAAATGATTATGACCGGCTAAAACAGCTGGTACATCGTCCGCATGGCATTATCTTGGTGACTGGTCCAACCGGTTCGGGGAAAACCACGACTTTGTATGCAGCACTATCGGACCTGAATGATGGCTCGAAAAATATTCTGACCGCTGAAGACCCGATTGAATATCAGCTGGAAGGGATTGGGCAGACTCAGGTCAACACCAAGGTCGATATGACTTTCGCGCGTGCTTTAAAAGCCATGCTGCGTCAGGACCCGGATGTGGTGATGGTCGGGGAAATCCGTGATCTGGAAACTGCAGAAATTGCGGTACAGGCTTCGCTGACTGGTCATCTGGTATTATCAACCTTACACACCAATACTGCGATTGGTGCCGTAACCCGTTTAAAAGATATGGGCATTGAACCTTTCCTGCTGTCCAGTTCCCTGATTGGTGTGATTGCGCAGCGTCTGGTCCGAACCTTGTGCTCGCACTGTGCCACCTGGCATGATGCCGATGACTTTGAAAAAGAACTGTTTAAACCTGTTAGCAGTGAAACCATGTTGCGCCTGCCGAAACCGAAAGGCTGTGAGCAGTGTGCGCATACCGGATTTACTGGCAGGACCGCCATTTATGAAATTGTACCGGTAGATGATCACATGCGCCGCCTGATTCATGGCAATGCTGCAGAGTATGAACTGGAAAACTATGCGCGCCAGCAATCTGGTTCGATTCGTGAAGATGGTTTGCGTAAAGTACTGGCCGGTAAAACCACAGTCGAAGAAGTGTTACGTGTCACCAATGAAGCGGCAGACTAGCAGAGCTGTAGAGCCTGTTTAAAAAAATCGTCAGTCCCTACCACAGGCTGACGATTTTTTGCATTAAGAGGGCGCGTAAGGGTGCTGTCGGATTGCCGGGATTGCGCTGGCTTTCATGAGTATAAAATGCCTGCCAGGCCTGCACCATCTCCAGGGTTAAACCTTGAATTTGCATCTGATGCACATCGGCAGCTGTGATGGAATCTAAACGCGCTTGCGCACCTTCCGGGCCGCTGCCCCAGCCAATCAGTCCCTGTCCAAAGGCCGGAAGATTCATCTGATTCGGTGTGGCTGGAACTGGCAGACGTGCCATCTCCGGATTGACCTGAGAATAAACCACAGGACGCATTTTTTCAGAAATACTCAGCTCGGCCAAGGCCAGTGTTGAGCACAGTAGCCCCAGACTGGTGATCACGCTTTTAAACATCAGGATAATTTTTTGTTGAAAATAAGAATCATTATTATATTTGAGTTACAAGCCTACGTCGATCACAATATTAGTGAGATTAATGGAAAGACTTAATAATTGACTAACACGCGATGCTGCATTAAAGGCATTGACTCGCGTACCTGTTGCTGTTCTTTCAGGTCAAATTCGACTGTAATCAGTTGCGCGCCTTCGTCCTGCACCATGGCCAGTAATTGTCCACGGGAATTGGTCGCACCAGAATGACCCCAGGTTTGACGTTTTTCGCCGTGCCAGCCTTGCTGGGCAGCACCTAAAACCTGACACTGACTGTCCATGGCACGTGCTTGTAGCAGCAGCTGCCAGTGCATCTGGCCAGTGGTGTAGGTAAAAGCAGAAGGTGCTGTCAGAAGATTGGCGCCTTGTGCACGCAGTTTTAGCGCCAGTTCCGGGAAACGTAGGTCATAGCAGACCATCAGGCCAATATTGCCAAATGGGGTTTTGGCCACCACAACGTCTTGGCCCGGTTCAAAGAATTTGGATTCCTGATAACCCCCGACGGCATCACCCACCTGTACATCAAACAGGTGAATCTTGTCATAACGGGCTTCGGTTTTTTCCGGACTGATACACAGGCTGACAGTACGTACCCGGCCATCTTCAATGACTGAACCATCCGGGCGGAATGGACACGGCAGGGTACCCGCCACCAGCCAGATTTGATGCTGATGGGCCAGTTGTTCCAGACGTTGTTGAATAGATTCAAACTGGGCTGCAGTTTCGCGCTGCTTGCCGGCAGCAAAACAGATAAAATTTTCAGGAAGAACCAGCAGTTCACTGCCGGCGGCTTTACTCTGCTGAATCAGCTGCTCGACTGTGTTGAAATTGGCTTCAATATCATTTTGCGAGTTCATCTGTGCAACAGAAACGAAAGTCATGCAGGCATTCTCCCAAACTGAAAATTATACGTTTTGCTGATTAGACACCTGTTCCAAGTTGTCCTGTTCTTTTTGTAGCTGTTTGACCAGGGGTTCAAACATATTCTGGTTGCTGTCGTTGAGTTTCATCAGGGTTTTGTGGGCATCCAGTACGGTCGAGAGCATATTGCTATGCGTCACATGCTCTTCAATCAGGGCACGGGTGCAGACACTCGGATCGCCACAGTAATTCAGAATCACAAACACCTGTCCCAAGCCCATGCTATTGGCCAGTGTGGTGATGTCCGGATTGGTCGACAGCATGACCGTCTGAATCTGATGTACCTGTTTAAGTTTCAGCCCAAGTTTTGCCAAAACACCCAAAACAGTACTGTCAATAAATGTGGTTTGAGTTAAATCGACAATGGCGCCGACCACATTGGTTTGCTGTTCAATTTTACTGAGTAGTTTGTCTAAACTGATACAAGATTGGGCACGCACTTCGCCGATCAGCTTGAAAATATGCGTTCCATCCAAACTTGCGTATTCAACATGACCTGTTGACATATAAATGCCATTTGCAGAGAAGGATAGATAAAATTATCCCATAGGGACACCACAGACTCAAGTGTCTGCTATGGACATAAGTCTAAGGATGGTTTTAAGTGGTTGATTAAGTGATTAATTCAGTCGGCACAAACTGAGGATGGCAATATCATCGGCCACGTGTTCTGGCGCTTTAAAGGACTGATTCTGCAAGTGATAGACCAGTTGTTCAAACTGTTCATTGAGTCCGCCGACATAAGGTTCAAGCGCACCATCTGAACAGATAATAAAGCGCGCCTGACGTGACAGCACGCATTCATATTCTTCTACTTCCAGGTCTTCGGTCAGACCCAAAGGGAAGCTGCTGGTGTTTAAAATTTTCGGTGGCTGATTCGGTTCAAAGATAATCGCAGGCGGATAATGTCCGGCACTGGACCAGCGCAGCTGATGGGTTTCCAGGTTTAAAATCCCGCTAATCATGGTGATATGCTTTTCAATATTTTCCTGTACCAGCATCCCGTTGAGTTTTTTCAGTAACTCGCGCGGGGTTTTGGAACGACCATGAAAAGCCGCCATCCATGACGTTAATAAACTGCTGGTTACCCCATGGCCAGACACATCGGCCAGATAAAAAATCAGCTCTTTGTCACTAATTTTCCAGTAATCGAACCAGTCGCCAGATAAATAGGCGGAAGGTTGAAACAGGGTTTCAATTTCATAATTGACCAGTTCAATTGGGTTTGGCAGTAAACGTTTTTGTAACTCTGCAGCCGAGGGTAAATCACGGCTGTCCTGATTGCGTTTATATTGCGCATCAATTTTAAGCAGGGCCTGCTGCGGTTCTGTCGGCAGTTTGCTCCAGATCCAGCCGGCTAAAGCACCTTGCTCCCAGGCTTGCGATAGGGCCAGCCCTTCATCTTCAAAGCCCAAAACAATGGTCGGTAAATTCCAGCGATGGGTTAAATAATCCTGCACATCGGCAATGGCAATGATGGTCTGATCATATAGGTCGATGTCATCTATGCGAATCATTTGCACACTGGGCAGTGTGTCAATCACCTGATCTAGATAGGGAATATCACGTGTGGGCTGAATGAAATACATAAATGTAGAATATAATCCTATGCGCTTTAGGGGATAGATGTACTATAACAATCAATGAATTACTAGGGGAAGTTGAACTTCCCGCCAGAAAGAAGTATTACAAATTATTCAGTGAGCGGTGCAACTGAATCAAAGTTTTCTTCATCTTCGATGTAGTCGTCTTCGACATCTTCAATAAATGAAATGCTCTCGGCCTCTAAGCCTTTTTTCTCGGCAATTTCAAAGTTTTTACGCTGCAGGTAAATATCACGAATAGCGGCATAGCGATCCCCTTGTAACACCTGTTCTACATCCAGAATCTGGGAACGGGCATCAATGCCGCGTAAAGCCTGCTCGGTCCAGTACAGTCCATCATGATCTTCTAGAATGTATTTTTGTGGACGGGCCTGACTGTCAACCAGACGGCTAAAACCATCACGGAAGGTACTTGGGCCAATAATCGGCAAAACCAGATACGGGCCAGACGGCACCCCGAAATAGCCTAAAGTGGTGCCAAAATCTTCATCTTCGGTTTCCATTCCCAAACGACGGGCCGGATCAGCCAGACCTAAAGTGGTGATGGTATTTACAGTAAAACGGCCCAGCGTTTTTGCTGCTCTGAGCGGACGGCCCTGAATCAGCTGGTTTACTGCATTCCATGGTTCACCCAGGTTTTTACGGAAGTTACGATAAGAACCACGCACATCGCCAGGAACTTTTTCTGTATATTGCACAGCCAGCGGACGGGCGATATTGCGGTCTAACACATCATTTAAGGCATAGACCTGACGGTTTAAAGGTTGTAGTGGATCTTTAACACTTTCCGGTTGTGCGGCATTGGCATTCACTTTCAAATCTTGTGCTTTAATATTTTTCAGCTCTTTTAAGGATTCAAAGCGTGAAGGGGCTTTGCTGGTTGCTGCAGATGAGTCTGCTTCTGCTGTGGTGCGGGTAGAACTGTCTACTGCAGATTCATTGGCAAAAGCAGGGGAGGCTATCCCTAAAGTCAGCAGGCTAATCCATACATATTGTTGTTGACGCATAAAAGATCCTAGTGCTTTGAATACTGAAAGCAAAAAAGAGAAAGCAGGGTCATTCGACCCAGCGCACATTTTAAGAGAGTATTTAAACACTTTTGGCCGAAATTTATAGCTAAAAAAGGTAAAATGAATAAAAAATAATCGGATGATTAAATTTTTTTATCAAAGGGCTTGCAAGCGTAAATATTTCGCCTATAATGCACATCCATTGGTGGTGATGTTGATAAAAACTTGTTGATAAACAAGGATTTAGCTAAAATGGTTGAGTTCTGGTTTAGGTGGTAAGTTTAGAAATAAAATCAACATTGCATGTTGACTTTCTAAAAATAAAGAGTAATATAGCCGACCTAGCTTGATGCTGACGAAGCATCGAGAAGATCATTAAGAGATTATGAAGAACAACTTGTGTGGATTTTTACTGATTGATTAATCGAAATATTATCATTGATTGATTGGTTTAAATTACTCGAAGTTTATTTGAGCGAAATTTAAGTCAGAAAATTGATGAGCCAGATTTGGTCACTTCGAATAAAGTGACAAAATGATTTTAACTGAAGAGTTTGATCATGGCTCAGATTGAACGCTGGCGGCAGGCTTAACACATGCAAGTCGAGCGGAGATAGGTAGCTTGCTACCGATTCTTAGCGGCGGACGGGTGAGTAATGCTTAGGAATCTGCCTATTAGTGGGGGACAACATTCCGAAAGGGATGCTAATACCGCATACGCCCTACGGGGGAAAGCAGGGGATCTTCGGACCTTGCGCTAATAGATGAGCCTAAGTCGGATTAGCTAGTTGGTGGGGTAAAGGCCTACCAAGGCGACGATCTGTAGCGGGTCTGAGAGGATGATCCGCCACACTGGGACTGAGACACGGCCCAGACTCCTACGGGAGGCAGCAGTGGGGAATATTGGACAATGGGGGGAACCCTGATCCAGCCATGCCGCGTGTGTGAAGAAGGCCTTTTGGTTGTAAAGCACTTTAAGCGAGGAGGAGGCGCTCTAGGATAATACCCTAGATGCGTGGACGTTACTCGCAGAATAAGCACCGGCTAACTCTGTGCCAGCAGCCGCGGTAATACAGAGGGTGCGAGCGTTAATCGGATTTACTGGGCGTAAAGCGCGCGTAGGTGGCTAATTAAGTCAAATGTGAAATCCCCGAGCTTAACTTGGGAATTGCATTCGATACTGGTTAGCTAGAGTATGGGAGAGGATGGTAGAATTCCAGGTGTAGCGGTGAAATGCGTAGAGATCTGGAGGAATACCGATGGCGAAGGCAGCCATCTGGCCTAATACTGAC